>NZ_JBEYXJ010000098.1:0-31654 GCF_040645015.1 Streptomyces sp. NPDC046881
GGCCACCAGCGCGGTCCCCGGGGTCCAGCCCAACTGGCCCAGCCTGCGCAGCAGGTAGCCGACGACGATCACCTCTTCGAGGATCGCGTTCTGCAGCGCGGACAGGATCAGCACCGGGTACTTCCACCACACGTCGGGCAGCGCCTCGGGGACGACGGTGAGGTTGAAGCCGAGGCCGCGGGCGGCGAGGTAGAAGGCGATACCGGTACTGCCGATCACGGCCGCGACGCCCGCACCCCGGGCCAGGTCGGGCCAGGGACGGGTGCGGTCGAAGCCGAGGGTGCGCAGGCTCCCGCCCTCGCGCAGCAGCAGGTGGGCGACGAGCGCGACGGGGACCAGCGCGGTGGCGATACCGAAGAGCTGCCAGGCGAGGTCCAGCCAGGGGCGGCCCGGGGCGGCCGAGGCGTTCAGGGTGGCCGCCTGGTCCTTGAGGCCGCCCGGCTTGGTGACCGAGCCCATGAAGCTGATCAGCGCCGAGACCCCGCTCGCGCCGAGCGAGAGGGCGAGGACGAGCAGCGTCTCGTCCCGCAGGATCCGCCGCGGGTCGCGCTCCCGCGCCGAGGAATCGGCCACCGAGTCAGCCTCCACCTGCACCCCTGCCTCCAGCCGGCTCACGGGCCCCTGGCCCACCTTCGCCTGGCAAGGATCGCAGACAGAGCCACCGCAGCCACGGACCGGTCCCCGCCTCCCACGGCCCGTTCCCCTCCACCGACCCGTCACTCCCCCGCCGGCCCCTACCTTCCCCCACCCGCCGCCCGCCCCCGGCCCATCGCCGCCGCCGGCCCCGCTTCCCCACCGGCCCGCTGCTCGCCCCGCTCCGCCACCCCTCGCCGACCCGCCGACCTGTTACTCGTCCGCTGGCTCGTTACTCGTCTGCCGGCCCCTACTCCCCCGCCCGCCCGCTCGCCCCAGGCCCCACGCCTTCCCACCGGCCCATCGCCGACGCCGGCCCCCGCTTCCACACGGTCCCGGTGCTCGTCCGCCGGCCCGTTACCCGCTGCCGACCCCCCGCTTCCCCACTGGCCCGTTTCGCCGACCCCTCACCGACCCGCCGACCTGCTGCTCGTCCGCCGGCTCCTCGCTACTTCCGCCCGTCGCTCGATCGCCGGCCCCGCGCTTCCCCACCGGCCCGTTACTCGTTCCCCACCCCCTCCACCGACCCTCGCCGCCCCACCGCGACGCCGCTCGCAGGGTAGGGCCGGCCTGGGGGGGCCGTCCGGGGGTCAGGCGTGCGGCTCAGCCGCTGGAGTGGGTGTCAGCCCAGCGGTACCGGGTCCGGCAGGCCCACCGGCCAGGTGTGTACCGGCTCCCCGACATGCATCAGCTCGGCGTACCGACGGGTGGTCGCCGCCAGGGCCGCCTCGCGGGGCAGGCCCTGTTCCAGCGCCCGGTGGAAGGTGGCCGCCTGCCAGGACGCCCCGTTCACCCGGCGCCGGCAGCGTTCCTCGATCACGCCCAGGTAGAGGTCCCGGTCGGCGGCCTCCACGCCCCACGCGTCGAGCCCGGCCGCTGCGAGCGGCAGCAGCTCGTCGCGGACCAGCGTGACCGCGTCGACCTCGCTCGTGCCGCCGTACCGTCCCCGCCGGGGCCAGACGAAGCGGGCGTCGATGCCGTACCGGCACGCCGCGTCGAAGTTGGCCTCGGCCGCGGCGAACGGCAGTCGCGTCCACACCGGCCGGGGCTCCTCGGCGAGGGCGCGGACGAGGCCGTAGTAGAAGGCCGCGTTCGCGATCACGTCGGTGATGGTCGGCCCGGCCGGCAGCACCCGGTTCTCCACCCTGAGGTGCGGGACGCCGTCCGCGATGCCGTACACCGGCCGGTTCCAGCGGTAGATCGTGCCGTTGTGCAGGACGAGTTCGGCGAGCTTGGGCACCCCGCCGGCCTCGACGACCTCCAGCGGCTCCTCGTCGTCGCAGATCGGCAGCAGGGCCGGGAAGTAGCGCAGGTTCTCCTCGAACAGGTCGTACGCGGAGGAGATCCACCGCTCGCCGAACCAGGTGCGCGGCCGCACGCCCTGCGCCTGGAGCTCGGGCGGCCGGGTGTCGGTGGACTGGAGGAACAGCGGGGGCCGGGACTCGCGCCACAGCTCGTGCCCGAAGAGGAACGGCGAGTTCGCACCGACGGCGATCTGCGCGGCGGAGGCCGCCTGCGCCGCGTTCCACACGTCGGCGAACCGGCCCGGCGTGACCTGCAGGTGCAGCTGTACGGAGGTGCACGCGGCCTCGGGCACGATCGACTTCGAGGTGCAGACGAGGTGCTCCACGCCTTCGATGTCGAGCCGGAAGTCCTCCCCGCGCGCGGCGACGATCTGGTCGTTGAGCAGGGTGTAGCGGTCGGCCTCGGAGAGGTTGGAGGAGACCAGGTCGTCCCGGTCGAGGGTGGGCAGGATGCCGATCATCACGATGCCCGCGTCCACCTCCCCGGCCTTGCGGTCGGCATAGGCGAGCGAGGTGCGCAGTTCCTCGGCGAGCCGGTCGAATACCCGGCCGCCCAATCGGTGTGGGGCTATGTTGACTTCCAGGTTGAACATGGCGAGTTCTGTCTGGAAGTCGCGGCTCGCGATGCGCTCCAGTACCTGCCCGTTCAACATCTTCGGCATACCGTCAGACCCCGCGAGATTCAGTTCGATCTCGACTCCCATGAGGTTCTTCGGCCGATCGAATCGCTTCTCGCGCAGCAGCCGCTCCAGTCCCGTCAGGCACATCTGGAGCTTTTCTCGGTAGCGCTGGCGATCGGACAGGTCGAACTGCCCTGCCACGACCTTCTCCCCCATCGAAGTGTCCCTCCTCGGATGGGCGGGCCGACGATCCGGCCGCCGGGCTCCCGGGTCAGGTGGGATGATGCCCAGCCGAAGCGATCGATAACGTCCCGCGCGGGCGCGTCGCCCGCTACTCTTACGAATGTTCCCGGCGGCACATTCACGGGGCATGCCGCACGATGCACCTCCGGGTGCCCCGAACGCCTCGTGAAAAACGCCGACGACATTCGGCCGACCGTTACCGGTGCGTAGGGCGAGGTCAGAGCCGAGGGCCGGGTCCGGAAATCGGGATTATTTCCGCAAAACGATGCCTTAATTCCGCCTTGCCGGACCGAACGGAAACGGATAGCCGAAACACCGGCCGAACACGCGTCGTATAAACTCCGTCCACAAGGCGGAAGGTTGGCGCCCTCGGTCCTGGTTTCCGCGGAGTTCCTGCCGTCCCGGTTGACGGGCGGCGGACCGAGCCGCACTCTCTTCCACACCGAACAGGGCCCCCACCTCTCCGGCCTTCCCCGTGAGCAGACAGCGCCGTCCGCCCCACCCTCCTCGCGCCGCCGCGCCTGTCGAACGAGAGGCGACCCACATGCCGCTGCACGTACCCCCTGCCCCCGCGCCTGCCCTGCGCTCCGTCCTGACCGCCCTCGGCTCCCCCACCGCGGTCCGTGAGACCCGTACTCCCGCCCTGTGCGCCGCACAGGGCCCCGCCACCGCGGAACTCCCGCTGCCGGTCCACGTACTGGACCGGATCACCGCGCAAGGCCTGTCCGCGACGCGGCTGGCGGGCTGGCGCTTCCTGATCCGGTGCGGTGACCGGGCGGTGGCCGCGGCCGAGACCATGCTCACCCCCGACGGCTGGGCCTTCTCCCATTTCTTCGAGGGCCCCTACGTCGCCTCCACCGAGCGCGCACTGCAACAGGCCGAGACACTGCAACAGCCGTACCAGGCGCGGCTGTTGTCCGTGCCCGGGTTGTACATGCTCACCTTGTGGCTGCACGGCGACTGCTCGGGCGACGGCTCCGAGGGCCACCCGGCCGCCACCGACCTGCTCGTCCCGCTGGCGCCGGCGCCGCCCGGCATCCCGGCACACCGTCCGTTCCGGGTCGCCGAGTTGCTTCCGGTGCTGACCCATCGGGCGACTCCTCTCCCGCTGCTCGGCTCACCGGTGCTCGGCTCGCCCGCCTGACCCCCGCCCGCACGCGTACCCCGCTCCCCGGAAGGGAAGCGGGGTACGGCCGTACTCGGGGACTTCTCCGGCCCGGGCCATCCGGACTAGTCCCATCCGGCCACCGCGGACCACCCGAAGGGCCACTGCGAACCATCCGAAGAGACCGTGCAGTTGGACTGAACCGTCCACGCGGGTGACGCGTCCTGAACCTGTGAGAAGCGGTGCCGTGAAATCCCTGCGGAACGACGCCCAGAGGACAACACTGGACTCCGACCGACTCACCAACACGGGGGACGGACATGATCACATCAGAGCGAAAGATCCCGCCCATGTGCCAGCACCAGCCGCCGTGCCCGCCAGCCGAATCCGCCGACCGGGAGTCCGCCCGCCTCGTGGCGCACCACCCGGAGCAGGGGTGGAGCCTGCTGTGCAACGGCGTCCTGCTCTTCGAGGACACCGGCGAGCTGCTGCCCGACGGCCGCATCATCGCCCCGCACCGTCCACTCGGTGCGGACCAGGTGATGACCGCCGCCTGAGTGGCACGGTGACCTGAGGGGCCGGCCGCACGCACCCGGTGCGCACCGGCCCCGACGCGTGTCCGGCGGCGGCTGCGCAGGGTGACGGGGCGCTAGCGCAGCGCTTCCCGCAGGGCCTGATAGGCCGGCTTGGGACGCAGCTCCTCGTCCCACGGCAGGGCCGCGCCCTCCCCCGGGAAGACCGCCGGTATCCAGGAGTACTTGTCCGTGTAGTCCCAGATGGTCACGCCCACACAGTGGCGAACGGCCAGGCAGGCCGCGGTGAGGTCCCGGTACCAGGTCGCCTGCTCGGCGAGCTTCTCCCCGGTCGCGGGCAGCTGCATCCGCACGTCGACCTCGGTGAGCGCGGTGTCCAGGCCCACCCGGGAGAAGCGGCGGAGGTTGTCCTCCAGGGTGCTCGGATAGCCGTACTGGAGGGCGAGGTGCGCCTGGAAGCCGATGCCGTCGAGGGGTACGCCCCGGGCCAGGAGGTCCTTGGCCAGCCGGTGGTAGGCGTCGCTCTTCGGGCCGGTCGCCTCGATGTTGTAGTCGTTCAGGTAGAGCCTGGCGTGCGGGTCGGCCTGGTGGGCCCAGCGCAGCGCGTCGGCGATGTAGCCGGGGCCGAGGGTCCGGTACCAGAGGGTGTCGCGGTAGCTGCCGTCCTCGTTGAAGGCCTCGTTGACGACGTCCCAGGAGTACACCTTGCCCCGGTAGTGCCGTACCTCGGTGGTGATGTGCTTCTTCAGCACGGCCCGCAGTTCGCTCGCCGTCCACTGCTTCGAGGTGAGCCAGTCGGGCAGCTGGCTGTGCCAGACGAGGGTGTGCGCGCGGACCTTCTGGTGGTTCTTGCGGGCCAGGTCGACGATCTGGTCGCCGTCGGTCCAGTCGAAGACGCCCTGCTGCGGCTCGGTGGCGTACCACTTCATGCCGTTGCCGGGGGTGATCATGTCGAACTCGTCGCCGAGGACGCGGGTGTAGGCGGTGTCGGTGAGTTCGGGGTTGTCGGTGGCGCTGCCGAAGTAGCGGCCGTGGTGCTCGGCGAGGTCGGCGAGGGTGGGCTGCCGTACCGGGTCGGGTGCGGCCTGCGCGGCGGGGCCGGTGGCCAGGCCGGCGGTCACCAGGACGGCCGCGAGGGCGCCGGCAAGTCTCAGACGCATGGTGGGGCTCCTGTCGGGGGGCGGGGAAGGTGCGGTTCAGCCCTTGGTGGCGCCGGCGGTGAGGCCGCCGACGAGCTGGCGTTCGGCGACCGAGTAGAAGGCGAGGGCGGGGACCATGGCGAGGACCAGATAGGCGAAGACCCGGGCGTACTCCGCCGAGTACTGGCCCTGGAACTGCTGGACGCCGATGGGCAGGGTCCACCAGGTGCTGTCGGTGAACACCAGCAGCGGCAGGAAGAAGTTGTTCCAGCTGGTGACCACCGCGAGGACCGAGACGGTGCCGAGCGCCGGCCGGGCCATGGGCAGCAGGACCCGCCAGAAGAACCCGAAGGCGCTGCATCCGTCGAGCGTGGCGGCCTCCTCCAGTTCGCCGGGGATCTGCCGGAAGAAACCGCGCAGGATGATGATCGTCATCGGCAGTCCGAACGCGGCCTGCGGGAGGATCACACCGAGCGGGTTGTCCAGCAGGCCCAGGGAGCGCAGCAGCAGGAACAGCGGCAGGGCGGCCACCGCGAAGGGGAACATCAGCCCCATCGTGAAGACGGTGAACAGCACCTCGCGCCCGCGGAAGGCGAACCGGGCGAAGGAGAAGGCCGCGAGCGCGGACACCGCGACCACGAGCACGGTCGTACCCACCGCGATCAGCGTGCTGTTGCCGACCAGCCGCCAGAACCCGCCCGAGCCGAGGATGCCGGTGTAGTTGCCGGTCAGCCAGTGCTCGGGCGGTCCGAACGGGTTGCGGGACAGCTCGTCGGTGGACTTGAAGCCGGACAGGACGGCGTACAGCAGCGGTACGACCATCACCGCGCCGACCGCCAGGAGGACCAGGTGCAGCGGCAGCGTGCGCACCCCCCTGGTTCTGCGGCTCACGTGCCGTCTCCCCTCATCGTCGTGGTGGCCCCTTCGAGGTCGCGGCGGAGCACGAACCGCTGGTAGGCGAGGGCGAAGACGAGGCAGATACCGAACATGACCACGCTGATCGCGCTGGCGTAGCCGACCTGGTAGCGCTTGAAGCCGTACTGGAACATGGTCACGGCCATCGTCTCGGAGTGGTGGTCGGGGCCGCCCTGGGTGATCACCCACAGCAGGTCGAACAGCTGGATCGCCCCGATCACGGACAGGAAGACGCTGATGCGCAGGGTGGGCGCGAGCAGCGGCAGGGTGACGTTGCGGAACCGCTGCCAGGGCCCGGCGCCGTCGATCAGCGCCGCCTCCGTCAACTCGGCCGGGATCGACTGGAGTCCGGCCAGGTAGAGCATCATGTGGAAGCCGAAGTACTTCCAGGTCATGACGAGGAAGAGGGCCGCCATGACGGAGGAGGGGTCGGCGAACCACTCGCCGCCCAGGCCGTCCAGGCCGACGGCGCCCAGGACATGGTCGGCGAGTCCGTCGTCCGGGGCGAAGACCATGCCGAACAGCACGCCGGTGATGGCCTCGGACAGCACGTACGGCGCGAAGAACAGCATCCGGTACACGGCCCGGCCGCGCAGCCGCTGGTTGAGCAGCACCGCCATGGCCAGCGCGAACGGCAGCTGGAGCACGAGCGAGAGCACCACCAGCACCAGGCAGCGCCACAGGTCGCCGAGGAAGACGTCGTCCTGGAAGAGGCGGGTGAAGTTGTCGCCGCCGACGTAGTCGGAGGGCATGCCGAAACCGCCCCAGCGGAAGAAGGCGGCGTACAGCGCGAACAGCATCGGCAGCAGCACCAGCCCGATGAACAGCACCAGCGCGGGCAGCTGGAAGCCGACCGCGGTGAGCCAGTTCAGCGTGCGCCGCCGGGTCCGGGCGCGGCCCGCGCCGGCGGCCGGGAGCGGGGGGCCCGCGGCGGGGCCGCTCCGCTTGTCCGTGAGGAAGGTGGAGGTCATCGCCGGCTACTGCTCTTCCTTGGCGGTCCTGGTGATCGACTGCGCGACCTGCTCGGCCGACTTGGAACCGGCGATGAGCGCGGCCACGCTGTCGTTGACCTCCTGGCCGACGGCGGGCGCGTAGGCCTGGTCGAGGTAGAGCTGGAAGCCGGTGGCGGCCTTCAACTGGGCCTGCACCGCCTTGAGGTTGGGGTCGGTGAGCGCGGACTCGGCGGCCGGGACGACCGGCAGCACCCCGGTCTTCTTCACCAGTTCCCGGTCGGTGGTCCGGGAGGCGAAGAACTTCAGGAAGTCGACGGCGGCCTGCGGGGCTCCCCGGCGCAGGGCGTGGCCGCCGCCTCCGCCGAACACCTCGGTGATCTTCCCGTTGCCGCCCTCGACCTCGGGGAACGGGAAGAAGCCCAGGTTCGCGCCGAGCCCCTTGCCGGCGTCGGCCTCCACGACCGGGGCCCACTGGCCCATGAGTTCCATCGCCGCCTTGCCGTTGCCGACGCCGGCGGCCTGGCCGGTCGGGCTGGAGTAGGCGGCGCCGAGGAAGCCCTTCTGGAACGGCTGGAGATCCACCAGCTCCTTCAGGTGCCGTCCGGCCTGTACGAAGCCGGCGCCGGTGAAGTCCTTGCTCTCGCTGGCCTTGCGGAGCGCGTCGACACCGGCGGTACGCATCGCGAGGTACGCCCAGTAGTACATGCCGGGCCACTTCTCCTTGCCCGCCAGGGCGATCGGCGTGACGCCGGCGGCCTTCAGCTTCCGTACGGCGTCCAGGAAGCCGCTCCAGGTGGTCGGGGGTGTGCTGATCCCGGCCTTCTTGAAGAGCGCCTTGTTGTACCAGAAGCCGATCATCCCGATGTCGAACGGGATGCCGTACGCCTTGCCGTCCACCAGGTACGCCTCCTTCGCCACCGGCAGCAGGCCGTCGGCCCAGGCCTTGGTGCGGTCCGTCAGGTCCTCCACCAGTCCCGCGTCGACCTGCTGCCGCAGCACACCGCCGCCCCAGGTGTGGAAGATGTCCGGCAGTTTCCCGGAGGCCGTCAGCGCGGTCATCTTCGACTTGTAGGCGTCGTTCTCCAGTTGGACGATCTTCACCTTGACCGTGGGGTTGTCGGCCTCGAACTTCTTGGCCAGGCCCGCCCAGACCGTCTTGGTGGGCTGCGTGGTCGAGATGTTCCACCACTCGATCGTGGTCGTCCCCGAGGACGACCCTCCGTCCGAGTCGCCGCCGCAGCCGCTGAGCGCGGTCACACCGAGGCCGGCGCCGACGGAGGCCGCGAGAAATCCGCGGCGGGACAGTGCAGGGTCGCCCATCATGCGCTCCTTCGAAACTTTCGAGTTGCTTCGGAGAGGGTCCCGACAGAGAAGATCGGGCGCCAGCGAGAGCCGCCGACGCACTCGTCGGCCACCGGCGGGCCGAAACATTCGAGTAATTCCCCGAACGTTCCGAACGGCGACTCTAGGAAGGCGCGTGGGGAGCGTCAAGGTGTCGTGCACGAGGTGACGAGCGCACGGCCGAACCCGCCGGAGGTGGCGCGGCCCTCAGGGAGGCCGAATGTTTCGTCCGCCGCGCCGAATGCGGACGGCTCGTCGGAACTCGGCGGGGAGGACCGGGTCCTCCGGCTGGTCGAATCGCCGGAGCGGGAGTGGGATGGAAGTGAGCGAGACCTTGCCCGGAACGGTGGAGTCATGTCCGGTAACGACGCCTCGGCGGTCGCGCGCGTGGTGGTCGGCGTGAGCGGCTCCCTGAACAGCGTCACGGCCCTGCGCCGGGCCACCGCGCTGGCCCGCCGGCTGGAAGCCGAGCTGTGGCCGGTGCTGGCCTGGGAGCCCCCGGGCGGGGACCCCGCCGCGCGCCGCGCCCCCGCCGGCCCGCTGCTGGAGGAGTGGCAGCGCCTGGCCAAGCAGCGGCTGGCCTCGGTCCTCTACGAGATCTTCGGCGCGGACAGTCCCGGCGTACCGGTGCACGCCGTCGTCGTCCGCGGCGCCCCGGGACCCGCCCTGGTGGCGACCGCCGACCGCGAGACCGACGTCCTGGTCGTCGGCACGGGCCGACGCGGCCTGCAACGACCCTTCGCGGCCCGCGTCTCCCGCCACTGCGTGTCCCACGCCCGCTGCCCGGTCCTGGCGGTCCCCCCGTCCCCCCTGGAATCCGAGCTGCTCTCGGTACACCGCCGCAACACCTGGCATCTGCGGCTCGACACCCGGGGGTTGTGAACCGGGCCGCGGTCGGCCCGTTGCCATCCCGTCAAGAACGCCCGGCCCGCCGTCAGGACGCCGTCAAGGCGAGGTGCGTCTCGCCGCCGTCGGTCTACCGTCGTTCTCATGGAGCACCGCGACGGCATCCGCTCCCGGGCGACCGGCTCGCACCCGTCCGGCGCCGGAGCCGTGGTGTGCGACCGGAGCTGGGCCGGGGAGGTGCGCTGTGCCGGCCGGTGCGCGGGTGCGCTGTTCGGGCTGCTGCTGTGCGTGGACCGGGTGGCCGGCTCACTGACCTGGGGGCGCGCCGCCCTGTGGCTCCTGCTGGCCCTGCTCCTGCTCCTCGTACTGGTCCCGGTGCGCGTGTCGGCCGGACCGGGCTGGCTGGCGAGCCGCCGGCTGCTGCGCACCCGCCGCGTGCGCACCGATCTGCTCGCCGCCGCCAGCCCGCTGGACGGTGTCACCCGGCGCCTGGTGCTGCGCGACACCCTCGGCAACCGGGTCGAGATCGACCCCGAGGTCCTCGTCCGCAACCCGGAGCTGTGGTACCGGCTCGACGAGGGCGCCCGCGCCTCCGAGGCGTCCGGGACGCTGCTGTGCGGCACGGCCGCCCTGCACCGTCTGGCCCGTCAGGTGGACAGCGAGACGGCCCTCGGCGTGTTCCGGGCGTCCGGCCTGGAGTGACGCTCGGTGGCCGCCGCCCGGGTCGGCTCCGTCCGGGGGTCACCCGCCCGGCCCCACCCCCGCAGACCGGCTCCGGCCTCCCCTTCTTCCTGCGGCCGTCCCTCTCGGAGGCCATTCTTAACGCAAGATTGACGCCGCCGGACCCCTGATCCATAGGCCCGGGCATCACGCTCTGCTTACGCTGGTGCCGCCGTCCGCGTGATGGCCGAGAACAGCCGAGCCGCACGTCAGGAGCACGCCGATGGTCACGACCGAGCGCCCTCCCAGTACCAGCCGCCTGCGCGCCTGGATGCTGGAGGGACTCTCCGACATGGGTAAGGGCGGTGGCCACACGGGACCGCACACCAAGCCGGAGCCCCCGCACCAGGGACAGCGCTGGTGGCGCGTGATGTGCCTGACCGGTGTCGACTACTTCTCCACCCTCGGCTACCAGCCCGGCATCGCGGCCCTGGCGGCCGGTCTGCTCTCCCCGGTGGCGACCATCGTGCTCGTCGTCGTGACCCTGGCCGGCGCCCTGCCGGTCTACCGCCGGGTGGCCGAGGAGAGCCCGCACGGCGAGGGCTCGATCGCGATGCTGGAGCGCCTGCTGTCGTTCTGGCAGGGCAAGCTCTTCGTGCTCACCCTGCTGGGTTTCGCGGCGACCGACTTCCTGATCACCATCACGCTCTCCGCCGCCGACGCCTCCACCCACCTGGTGGAGAACCCGCATCTGACGCAGGCCCTGGACGGCAAGCAGCTGCTGATCACGCTGATCCTCGTGGCGCTGCTCGGCGCGGTCTTCCTCAAGGGCTTCCTGGAGGCGATCGGAGTCGCGGTCGCCCTGGTCGGCGTCTATCTCGGGCTCAACCTCGTCGTCGTGATCACCGGCCTGTGGCACGTCATCACCGCCGGGCACGTGATCACCGACTGGAGCACCGCGCTGACCGCGCAGCACGGCAACGTCTTCGTGATGATCGGCGTGGCGCTCATCGTCTTCCCGAAGCTCGCCCTGGGCCTGTCCGGCTTCGAGACCGGTGTCGCCGTGATGCCGCACGTGCAGGGCGACCCGGGCGACACCGAACAGCGGCCGGCGGGCCGGATCCGGGACACCAAGAAGCTCCTGACCACCGCCGCGCTCATCATGAGCTGCTTCCTGATCGCCACCAGCTTCATCACCACGCTGCTGATCCCGGAGAAGGAGTTCAAGACGGGCGGCCAGGCCAACGGCCGCGCGCTCGCCTACCTCGCGCACGAGTACCTGGGCAACGCCTTCGGCACGGTGTACGACGTCTCGACCATCGCCATCCTGTGGTTCGCCGGCGCCTCCGCCATGGCCGGTCTGCTCAACCTGATGCCGCGCTACCTGCCCCGCTACGGCATGGCCCCGCACTGGGCCCGGGCCGTGCGCCCGATGGTCATCGTCTTCACACTGATCGCCTTCCTGGTGACCTGGATCTTCGACGCCAACGTCGACAAGCAGGGCGGCGCCTACGCCACCGGTGTGCTGGTGCTGATCAGCTCGGCCGCGATCGCGGTGACCATCGCCGCGCGCAAGGCCGGTCAGCGCGGCTGGACCGTCGTGTTCGCGGTGATCTCGGCGGTGTTCCTCTACACCACCGTCGTGAACGTCATCGAGCGCCCGGACGGTGTGAAGATCGGCGCCTGTTTCATCGCGGGCATCATGCTGGTCTCGCTGCTGTCCCGGCTGGCCCGTGCCTTCGAGCTGCGGGTGACCAGCGTGTCGCTCGACCCGATGGCGGAACGATTCGTCCGGGACATGGCCAGCCGCAAGATGCGGTTCATCGCCAACGAGCCCGACCGGCGGGACAAAGCCGAGTACCGCGACAAGATCGAGCAGATCCGCACCGACAACGACCTGCCCGAGCAGGAGGACTTCATCTTCCTCGAGGTCACGGTCACGGACCCGTCCGAGTTCGAGGCGAGCCTGACCGCGCGCGGCGAGGTGCTGCACGGCCGCTACCGGGTGCTGACGCTGGAGTCCGCCTCCATCCCGAACGCCCTGGCCGCGCTGCTGCTGCACGTCCGTGACCTCACGGGCTGCATCCCGCACATCTACTTCGAGTGGACCGAGGGCAATCCGTTCGCCAACTTCCTGCGCTTCTTCCTCTTCGGGCAGGGCGAGGTCGCGCCGGTCACCCGCGAGGTACTCCGCGAGGCGGAACCCGACCGGGCCCGCCGTCCCCGCGTCCACACGGGCTGACCCCTGGTCCACGGTTCGCGGCGGGTGGCCCTATCGTGACCGGCATGCAGTCCTACACGATCGGCCAGGCCGCGCGGCTGCTCGGCGTCAGCCCGGACACCGCCCGCCGCTGGGCCGACGCCGGCCGGGTGGCCACCCACCGCGACGAATCCGGGCGACGGCTCATCGACGGCCGGGACCTCGCCGCGTTCTCCGTCGAACTGGCCAAGGGCACAGGCGCCGAGGAGGACGCCTCGCACACCTCCGTCCGCAACGCCTTCCCCGGCATCGTCACCGCGATCAAGCTCGGCGACGTCGCCGCCCAGGTGGAGATCCAGGCCGGCCCGCACCGGCTCGTCTCACTGCTCACCCGGGAAGCCGTCGAGGAACTGGGCCTGGAGGTCGGCATGGAGGCCACCGCCCGCGTGAAGTCCACCAACGTGCACATCGACCGTACCTGACCCGGACCCCCGGTCCACGGACAGCCGTCGTGTGCACGCAGATGCAAGCTACAAGTCACGCGGTCACGGCTCATGCGATACCACAGGGGACTTACACCTCGCAGATGCGGCAGTATCATCGCCGCTGGGTGCGACGTTGGTGTGACAGACCCCGAGGAGTAGATCCGTGATGACCCGTTCCGTGTGCCGGACCCGGCGGATGTGGCAGCCGGCCGGTGCGGGAGCCGCCGCCCTGCTGGCCCTGAGCGCCTGCTCCTCCTCGTCGGACTCCACCGGCTCCTCCGGCACGCCGGCTTCCCCGAAGCTCTCCGGCACGGTCACCGTGTTCGCGGCGGCCTCCCTGAAGGAGAGCTTCACGACCCTGGGCCGGACGTTCGAGCAGGACCACCCGGGCACCAAGGTCAGCTTCAACTTCGGCGGCAGCGACAGCCTCGCCGCGAGCATCACCGGCGGCGCCCCGGCGGACGTGTTCGCCGCGGCCAGCCCCAAGACCATGGCGCTCGTGACGGACAAGGAGGACGCGGCCGGCACCCCGGCCACCTTCGTCCGCAACCAGCTGGAGATCGCCACCGTGCCGGGCAACCCGCACCAGGTGTCCTCCCTGAAAGACCTCACCAAGGCCGGTCTCAAGGTCGTCCTGTGCGATCGGACCGTGCCCTGCGGCGCCGCCGCCCAGAAGGCGCTGGACGCCGGCAAGCTGAAGCTCACCCCGGTCTCCTACGAGCAGGACGTCAAGGGCGCCCTGACCAAGGTGGCACTGAAGGAGGCCGACGCGGCGGTGGTCTACAAGACCGATGTGCGGGCCGCGGGTGACAAGGTGGAGGGCGTGGAGTTCCCCGAGTCCGCCCACGCGATCAACGACTACCCGATCGTCCTGCTGAAGAACGCCCCGAACGCCGAGGCCGCCAAGGCGTTCATCGCCCTCGTGCGGTCCGCCGAGGGGCAGCGGGTGCTGAGCGGGGCCGGGTTCCTCAAGCCGTGACCCCGCTCGGCGAACCCGGCGCCGCGACCGCCCCCCGCACGGGCCGGCCGCGGCGCCGCCGCGGCGGCACGGGGGGCCGCCGCGGGGTGCCGCTGCCGCTGCTGCTGCCGGGCGTGCTGGCCCTGGCCTTCCTGCTGCTGCCGCTGCTCGCGCTGCTGATCCGCGCGCCCTGGCGCAGCCTGCCGGACCAGCTGACCAGCACCGAGGTGTGGCAGGCGCTCCAGCTGTCCCTGGTCAGCGCCACCGCGGCGACGGCCGTGAGCCTCGTACTGGGCGTGCCGCTCGCCTGGCTGCTGGCCCGCACGGAGTTCCCCGGGCGGGGGGTCGTACGGGCCCTGGTCACGCTGCCCCTCGTGCTGCCCCCGGTCGTCGGCGGTGTGGCGCTGCTGCTGGCCCTCGGCCGCAACGGTGTGATCGGCCGGTGGCTGGACTCCTGGTTCGGGATCACCCTGCCGTTCACCACCACCGGGGTCGTGATCGCGGAGGCGTTCGTCGCGATGCCGTTCCTCGTCATCAGCGTCGAGGGCACCCTGCGCGCCGCCGACCCGCGCTACGAGGAGGCGGCGACCACCCTCGGCGCCTCCCGCTTCACCGCGTTCCGCCGGGTCACGCTGCCGCTGATCGCGCCGGGCATCGCGGCCGGCGCGGTGCTGGCCTGGGCCCGGGCGCTCGGCGAGTTCGGCGCGACGATCACGTTCGCCGGCAACTTCCCCGGCCGCACCCAGACCATGCCCCTCGCCGTCTACCTCGCCCTCCAGAACGACCCCGAGGCCGCCATCTCCCTCAGCCTGGTCCTCCTGGCCGTCTCGATCACGGTCCTGGCCGGCCTCAGGGACCGCTGGATGAGACCGTCATGACGAACGACACCGAATCCACGCAGGACCCGCGGGGACCAGCCGCACCCGCCGACACCGCCCAGGCCCCGCCGGGGCCGCCCGCACCCACCGGCCTGCACGCCCACCTCGTGGTCGACCGCCCCGGCTTCCGCCTGGACGTCTCCCTCACCGCGGCCCCCGGCGAGGTCCTCGCCCTGCTCGGCCCCAACGGCGCCGGCAAGACCACGGCCCTGCGCGCCCTCGCCGGCCTCACCCCCCTCACGGACGGCCACCTCCGCCTGGACGGCATCGCGCTGGAGGACACACCCCCGGAGTCCCGCCCGGTCGGCGTGGTCTTCCAGGACTACCTGCTCTTCCCGCACCTGTCCGCCCTGGACAACGTCGCGTTCGGCCCCCGCTGTCGGGGCGCGGGCAAGGCCGAGGCCCGCGCCCGGGCGGCGGCCTGGCTGGAGCGCATGGGTCTCACCCCGCACGCGGCCGCGAAGCCCCGCCGCCTCTCCGGCGGCCAGGCCCAGCGCGTGGCGCTCGCCCGCGCGCTGGCCACGCGGCCCCGGCTGCTCCTGCTGGACGAGCCGCTCGCGGCCCTGGACGCCCGTACCCGCCTGGAGGTCCGCGCCCAGCTGCGCCGCCACCTGGCCGAGTTCGAGGCCGTCTCCGTCCTGGTCACCCACGACCCGCTGGACGCCATGGTGCTCGCGGACCGGCTGGTGGTCGTGGAGCACGGCCGGGTCGTCCAGGAGGGCACCCCCGCCGACATCGCCCGCCACCCGCGCACGGACTACATCGCCCGGCTCGTCGGCCTCAACCTCTACCGCGGGCAGGCCGCGGGGCACACCGTACGGCTGGACGCCGGCCCCGCGATCACAACCACGGAGGAGCTGTCCGGCCCGGTCTTCGTGGCGTTCCCGCCGTCCGCCGTGACCCTGTTCCGGGACCGGCCCTCCGGCGTCAGCGCCCGCAACCTGTGGCGCTGCGAGGTCGCCGGACTGGAGACGCACGGCGACCAGATCCGCGCCGACCTCGGCGGGGAACTCCCCCTCGCCGCCGACCTCACGACGCTCGCCGCCGCCGAATTGGGCCTGCACCCCGGCGCCTCCGTCTGGGCGACGGTCAAAGCGGCGCAGACCCACGCATACCCCGCCTGATCGGGCGGGCGCTCTACCGTGAGTGCCCATGACCCTCAGCATCCGCAACCAGCTCCCCGGCACGGTCACCGCGATCCAGCCGGGCGAGGCCATGGCCACCGTCAAGCTGCGCCTGGACGGCGGGCAGGACCTCACCGCGGCCATCACCAGGGAGTCCGCCGAGGACCTCGCCCTGTCTCCCGGCTCGCCCGTGCGGGCCCTGGTGAAGTCGACCGAGGTCTCCCTCGCCACCCACCGCGTCGAGGGTCTGTCGATCCGCAACCAGCTCCCCGGTGCGGTCGTCGGCCTCGTCACCGGCGCCGCGATGGCCTCCGTGCGGATCTCCGTGCCCGGCGGTGAACTGACCGCTGCCATCACCAAGGACGCCGCCACCGACCTGGGTCTCTTCGTGGGCTCCGACGTGGTCGCCCTCATCAAGGCGACCGAGGTGTCCCTGGCCACGGCCTGAGACGGCGAGGGCCCCGCCCGGAAACCGGACGGAGCCCTGGGAGCCGCCGTTCGCTCAGTCCTCGTACGCGTCCAGCGGCGGGCAGGAGCACACCAGGTTGCGGTCGCCGAAGGCCTGGTCGATCCGGCGCACCGGCGGCCAGTACTTGTCGGCGGCCGAGACACCGGCCGGGAAGACGGCCTCGTCGCGGCTGTAGGCGTGCGTCCACTCACCGCCGAGCGCGGCGGAGGTGTGCGGGGCGTTCCGCAGCGGGTTGTCCTCGGCGGGCCACTCGCCGGAGCCGACCTTCTCGATCTCCGCGCGGATGGCGATCATCGCATCGCAGAACCGGTCCAGCTCGGTGATGTCCTCCGACTCGGTCGGCTCGATCATCAGCGTGCCGGCCACCGGGAACGACATGGTCGGCGCGTGGAAGCCGTAGTCGATCAGGCGCTTGGCCACGTCGTCCACGCTCACGCCGGTCGCCTTGGTCAGCGGGCGCAGGTCGATGATGCACTCGTGCGCGACCAGGTTTCCGGGGCCGGTGTAGAGCACCGGGAAGTGCGGCTCCAGGCGCTTGGCGATGTAGTTGGCGGAGAGCACGGCCACCTGGGTGGCCCGCTTCAGGCCCTCGCCGCCCATCAGGCGGACGTAGGCCCACGAGATCGGCAGGATGCCCGCGCTGCCCCAGGGGGCCGCCGAGATGGGGCCCACGCCCGTCTCCGGTCCGGCCTCCGGCTGGAGCGGGTGGTTCGGCAGGTACGGCGCCAGGTGCGAGCGGACCGCGACCGGGCCGACACCCGGACCGCCGCCGCCGTGCGGGATGCAGAACGTCTTGTGCAGGTTCAGGTGGGAGACGTCACCGCCGAAGTGGCCGGGCTTGGCGAGGCCGACCAGGGCGTTGAGGTTGGCGCCGTCGACGTACACCTGACCGCCGGCCTCGTGCACCCGGGCGCAGATGTCGGCGACGTGCTCCTCGAACACACCGTGCGTCGACGGGTAGGTGATCATCAGCACCGAGAGCTCGTCGCGGTACTGCTCGATCTTGGCGCGCAGGTCCTCGACGTCGATCTCGCCGTCCTCGGCGGTCTTCACGACGACGACCTTCATGCCGGCCATCACGGCGCTGGCCGCGTTGGTGCCGTGCGCGGAGGACGGGATGAGGCAGACGGTGCGCTGCTCGTCGCCGTTGGCCCGGTGGTAGCCGCGTACGGCGAGCAGGCCGGCCAGCTCGCCCTGCGAACCGGCGTTCGGCTGGAGCGAGACCTTGTCGTAGCCGGTGACCTCGGCGAGACGTTCCTCCAGCTCGTGGATGAGCGTGAGGTAGCCCTGCGCCTGCTCGGCGGGGGCGAACGGGTGCAGCTGCCCGAACTCGGGCCAGGTGACCGGTTCCATCTCCGTGGTCGCGTTGAGCTTCATGGTGCAGGAGCCCAGCGGGATCATGCCGCGGTCGAGCGCGTAGTCGCGGTCGGCCAGCTTGCGCAGGTAGCGCAGCATGGCGGTCTCGGAGCGGTACTGGTGGAAGACCGGGTGGGTCAGGTACGCGTCGGTGCGCAGCAGCGCCTCGGGCAGGGTGTCCTCGGCGCTCGCGTCCAGCGCCTCGATGTCGCCCTCCACGCCGAAGGCGGCGAAGACGGCCGCCAGCTGGGCCCGGTTGGTGGTCTCGTCACAGGCCGCCGAGACGTGGTCGGCGTCGACGAGCCGCAGGTTGACCCCGTTCTCCCGCGCGGCGGCGACGACCTCGGCGGCCTTGCCGGGCACCCGCGCGGTGACGGTGTCGAAGTAGGCGCCGTGGACGATCTCCACACCGCCGGCCTTCAGCCCCCCGGCGAGGATCGTGGCGTACCGGTGCGTCCGCCGGGCGATGGTCCTGAGCCCCTCCGGCCCGTGGTAGACGGCGTACATGCCGGCCATCACGGCGAGCAGCACCTGGGCGGTGCAGATGTTGCTGGTGGCCTTCTCGCGGCGGATGTGCTGCTCACGGGTCTGCAGCGCGAGCCGGTAGGCCTTGTTCCCGTCGGCGTCCACGGAGACGCCCACCAGGCGTCCGGGCAGGCTGCGGGCGAACTTCTCGTGTACGGCCATGTAGCCGGCGTGCGGACCGCCGAAGCCCATCGGTACACCGAAGCGCTGGGTGGTGCCGACGGCGATGTCCGCGCCCAGCTCGCCCGGCGAGGTGAGCAGGGTCAGCGCCAGCAGGTCGGCGGCGACGGTGACGAGGGCGCCCAGCTCGTGCGCCTGGTCGATGACCGGCTTGATGTCGCGTACGGCACCGGAGGCGCCCGGGTACTGGATCAGCACGCCGTTGATCTCGCGCTCGGCGAGCTCTGCCGGGATGCCGTCGGCGAGGTCGGCGACGACCACCTCGACGCCGGTCGGCTCGGCACGGGTCTCGATCACGGCGATGGTCTGCGGCAGCGCGTCCGCGTCGACCAGGAACAGGCCCTTCTTGTTCTTGCCCATCCGCCGGGACAGCGCCATGGCCTCGGCCGCGGCCGTGCCCTCGTCCAGGAGGGAGGCGCCGGAGGTGGGCAGCCCGGTGAGTTCGGCGACCACGGTCTGGAAGTTCAGCAGGGCCTCGAGCCGCCCCTGGGAGATCTCCGGCTGGTACGGCGTGTAGGCCGTGTACCAGGCCGGGTTCTCCATCACGTTGCGCAGGATGACCGGCGGGGTGAAGGTGCCGTAGTAGCCGAGGCCGATCATGGAGCCCAGCACCTGGTTGCGGTCGGCGAGCGAGCGCAGCTCGGCGAGCACCTCGGCCTCGGTGCGGGCGCCCGGCAGGTCCAGGGCGTCGGCGTTCTTGATCACATCCGGGACCGCGGCGGCGGTCAGCTCGTCGAGCGAGCCGTAGCCGACCTGCGCGAGCATCTTGGCCCGCGCCTCCTGGTCGGGTCCGATGTGGCGCTGCTCGAACGGAATGCCCGCTTCGAGCTCGGAGAGCGGAATGCGATGGGCGGTCATTGCGGAGGCCTCCTGGTCTGACACGACCTTCGAGGGGCACCCCGGTACGGATACCCCGACGGCCTCCCCCTCTGTCATCTCAACCTGAGAGCTTCACCGGCCACCCGAGGGCGCCGGCTTTCACCGTCGGTGAGGGCGGGAGCCGTCGACACCCGCCCTGCTTTCCAGAGTGACCTCGTCCGTGCGGTACGTGAGCCTGAGAGATTCCGGGGAGGAGTTGCTCCTTCGGCGCCTCCGAGGTGGTCGGAGGACTCTCCCGCACGGGGTCAGCAGCCGCTGTCAGCCTACCAGCGAGGTCAACGCCGGAGCCTTCGAGTGGCCGCCTCCCTGAATGTGCTCTTTTGTAGTGCTTACGGATGAGTTGCGACCACGTGGAGGGAGAGGGACCGTGCAGACCGACATCGATCCGCGCAACCTGATCGGCCGCAAGGCGTTCGACCGCAATGGCACCAAGATCGGCACCATTGACGAGGTGTACCTGGACGACGCCACCGGAGTACCCGAGTGGGCGGCCATACGCACCGGCCTGTTCTCCCGGGACGCCTTCGTGCCCCTGGAGCCCAGCGAACTCGTCGACGACACCCTGCACGTCCCCTTCGACCGCGCCCTGATCAAGGACGCCCCCGACTTCGGCGTGGGCCGCCACCTCTCCCCCGAACAGGAGCTCCAGCTCTACCACCACTACGGCCTCGACGTGGCCCCACCCCCCACGGTCCCGGACCACGACTTCGGCAAACTGGCCGGCACAGAAGAACCCTGACCCCACCGCCCCCACCCCACCGGTCTCCCTCCACCTCCCGCCTCTGCCCCCACACCGGCCCTCCACCGCCCGGCCCCCGGCCACGTCCGCAGCATGGCCCACACCCACCCGGTGCCCCACGCCCCCGGCAGGACCCGACCCATGCGGCTACGCCCACCCCCGGGCCGGGGACCGGTGCGCGACTCACCCCCACCCGGGGCCTGGGACCCCGACCAGGTCCGAAACCCCATTCACCCCCACCCCCTGCCTCGCACCCGCGGCAAGCCCTGCACCCATACGGCCCCTCGCACCCCCGGGCCCGGATCCGGTACGCGACTCGACCCCACCCTGGGGCCGGTGGCCGCGTCCGGAGCCCGACTCACGCCAGCCCCATGCCTCGCACCCGCGGCAGAACCTGCACCTATGCGGCCCCTCGCACACCACGGACCGGATCCGGTGCGCGACTCGGCCCCACCCAGGGCCATCCACGTCCGGAGCCGACTCACGCCAGCCCCATGTCTCCCACCCGCGGCGGAACCTGCACCTATGCGGCTCCCTACATCACGGGCCCGGATCCGCTGCGCGTCTCGCCCCGCCCGGCGCCCAGCCGCGTCCGGAGCCCGGCTCTCACCCGCCCCCTGCCCCACACCACGGCAGAACCTGCATCCATGCGGCTCCCCACCTCCCTCGGGCCTGACTCCGGCCGGTGCGCGACTAGACCCCACCCAGGCCCCGGCCACATCCGGAGCGGCCGCCGCCCCGTGCCCCACACCCGCGGCAGAACCTGCACCCATGCGGCTCCACGCACCCTGGACCGGATCCGGTGCGCGACTCGACCCCACCCGGGGCCCGGTTCGTGTTCGCCCTCCGGGTGCGCCGGCCCCGCTCCGGTCAGGGCCCGGCTTACGCCCGCGACTCTGCCTGCGCCTCGGACCGGCCACGCCTGAGGCTCCTACCGAGCGCCCGGGCCAGCTGGGACCGGGGTCCGGCCCAGCCCAAGTTCTGGCCTGCACCCTGGCCCTGCCACACCTCCACGCCCACCCCCCTTCGCTCCATCGCCCCCGTTCACGTCCACGCTCACGTCCGAGCCACCACCCCCTCCGAGCCCGGCCCCCTCTCCGAGCCCCGAGCCGGCTCCACGTCCTGACCCGCATCCCCGGCCCGGAACTCGCCCGACCGTTGCCCCACGTCCGTGCCCCGAGCCTCGCCCGGCCTCACGGGCGGGACCCCACCCGAGGGGTCTGGGACCAGCGGCAGCGGCTCAGCCGGCTCCAGCGCGGGATCATCGACGAAGAACGTCCGCACGCGCCCCGGCTCGGACAGCGGCGTCTCGAACCGCACCGTCACCCGCCCCAGTCCACTCCCCTGCACCCACCCGGGCCCGTACTCCGCATGCCGTACGTCCTGCCCGGCACGCCAGTGCCGTTCCGCGGGCTCCGGCCGTTCCGCAACGCCCTCGGGGACAGGCTCCTCCGGCACCTCGGCCACCGCCCGCGAGGGCATCGCCTGCGCGAAGAGGTCCTCCTGCGTGTAGTCGGCGAGCCCGGACACCCCCACCCCGAGCAGCCGCACCCCGCCCGTGGTGTCCACTGAGTCCAGCAGCCGCGCGGCCGCCTCCCGGATGACCGCGGGGTCGTCCGTGGGCCCCCTGAGCGTCTCGGAGCGGGTCAGCGTGGAGAAGTCGTACCGCCGTACCTTCAGCACGATCGTCCGCCCCGACAGCCCCGCCTCGCGCAGTCTCCGCACACACCGGTCGGCCAGCCGCTGCACCTCCAGACCGACCCGCAGCCGGTCGTGGATGTCCACGTCGTACGTGTCCTCCACCGACACCGACTTGGCCTCCCGCTCGGCCACCACGGGCCGCTCGTCCCGGGCCAGTGCCATCGCGTACAGCGCGTGCCCGTGCGCTTTGCCGAGCAGCCGCACCAGCTCGTCCTCACCGGCCTCGGCCAGCTCCTGCACCGTGCTGATCCCGGCCCGGCGCAGATGGTCCCCGGTGGCCGGCCCCACCCCCGGCAGGGTCCGCACGGACATGGGCTCCAGCAGCGCCCGCTCGGTGCCCGGCTCGATCAATACCAGGCCGTCCGGCTTGGCCTGCTCGGACGCGATCTTCGCCAGCATCTTCGAGGCGGCGAGCCCCACGGATCCGGTGAGCCCGGTGACCGCCCGGATGTCCGCGCGCAGCCTCTCCCCGGCCCGCCGCGCCGACTCCTCGTCCCAGGCCGCTCCCCCGGCCTCCAGATCCACGAACGCCTCGTCCAGGCTCAGCGGCTCCACCAGCGGTGACAGCTCCCGCAGCAGCGCCATCACCTGCTCGCTGACCGCCCGGTACAGACTGAAGCGCGGCACCAGATAGGCGGCGTTGGGTGCCAGCCGGCGCGCCTGTGCCATGGGCATCGCCGAGTGGACCCCGAACACACGTGCCTCGTACGACGCGGTGGCCACCACCCCGCGCGGACCGAGCCCGCCCACGACGACCGCCTTCCCGCGCAGGCTCGGCTTGGACGCCTGCTCCACCGAGGCGAAGAAGGCATCCATGTCGAGATGCAGGATCGTGGGCGCGTTTCTCACATCTCCGATGCTGCACCACGCCACTGACAACGCGGTGGTGCCGGAGTGCCCCCGCGAGGAACCGGCGGTCAGACCGCCCGGTTGCGGCGCCGCGCCAGCTCGTCCGCGGGGTTGTGCCCGACGAGCGTCTCGCCGGTGTCGATGCGCTCGCCGTGCAGCTGGGAGAGCGCGCTTTCCACGTCGCGCCACACCACGCCGACGGCGATCCCGAAGATGCCCTGACCGCCCTGGAGCAGGGCGTGGACCTCGTCCGGCGAGGTGCACTCGTACACGGTCGCACCGTCGCTCATCAGGGTCATCCGCTCCAGGTCACGGAAACCGCGTTCCCTGAGGTGCTGGACGGCCGTGCGGATGTTCTGCAGCGACACCCCGGTGTCCAGGAACCGCTTCACGATCTTCAGGACGACGACGTCCCGGAAGCTGTACAGCCGCTGGGTGCCCGACCCGTAGGCGGGGCGCACGCTGGGCTCGACCAGACCGGTGCGAGCCCAGTAGTCGAGCTGCCGGTACGTGATACCGGCCGCCGCGCAGGCCGTGGGCCCGCGGTAGCCGATCTGCTCGGACGTCATGGCCGCCACCCCTCCACCGTTCGGCACCGCCGTCGGCAGCTGCGGGGCGTGATCCACCGCGCTGCCCGGATGGGGGTGTCCCCCGCCTGAGCGCAGTCGCGGGGGCGGGTACGGACCGCTCTCCCCGAAACTGCGTCCGGGGGCACCCCCAGCCGTACCGTCGCCGCTGGTTCTCACGCCGACCTCCGTCCTTGACCTGCCTTCTCGACGGTAGGCAGTCACCAGGGGTGCGTCAACGATCGCCACACTCGGCACGCCGAGTGATAATCACCCTAGGAGTGGTTTCCCGTGTCCCACCGCGGGGAAAGGCTAGCCGAATGCGCTCGCGGCGGGCCGTAGGACGCTCTCACTGGCCGGAGGCAAATGCCGTGGCGACGGCCGCGCGGAGCCGCCGGCCGGCCCGGTGGAACCCCGGGTCCGGCGGGCCGCGCCCCGCGGCTCACTGGCTGCTGCTGCCGAAGTCCTCGGGCGAGATCTGGTCGAGGAACTCGCGGAACTTCTCCACCTCGTCCTCCTGCTCGTCCGGAATGGCGATGCCCGCGTCGTCCAGCACCGTGTCACTGCCGTAGATCGGCGTTCCGGTGCGCAGAGCAAGCGCTATGGCATCGGAGGGGCGGGCGCTGACCTCGACCCCACTGGCGAACACCAGCTCCGCGTAGAAGACGCCTTCCCGCAGATCGGTGATGCGCACTTCGGTCAGCTCCTGGCCGACGGCCTCCAGCACGTCCTTGAACAGGTCGTGGGTCAGCGGTCGCGCGGGGGCCATGCCCTGCTGGGCGAAGGCGATCGCCGTCGCCTCCCCCGGCCCGATCCAGATGGGGAGGTAACGGTCGCCCCCCACTTCGCGCAGGAGCACGATCGGCTGGTTGGAGGGCATTTCGACCCGGACACCTACGACATCGAGCTCGTTCACACAGCAACCCTAGGCCGTGCCCGGGACGTTTGGGTAGTCGGGCCGGGAACAGGTGCCCGATCCGGCCGCCCCGCGGGCCCGCCGTCTCAGGGCAGCCGCACGCCCAGAGCGGTCTGCACCAGCGCCGCGTGCAGCTTGACCGCGAGGGCTGCCAGCTCCTTCGTACGGGCCTCGGCGTGGGCCCTGGTCTGCGGGTTGCGGTGGCGCTTGAGCGGGGCCACCACCTGGTCGACCAGCCCCGCCTCCCGGTCCGCGGCGGCCTTCATCACCCGGAGGTGGCGTGGCTCGATCCCGAACCGGCCCAGCTCGGCGATGAGCGAGGCCACGGTCACGGCCTCGGCGTCGTACGCCCCGTCCGCCAGCGGAGCGAGCAGCCCGTAGGACTCCCACTCCCGCAGCTCGTCCTCGCCGATGTCCGCCGCGGCCAGCAGCTCGGCCCTGCCGACCCTGGCCACCGTGCGCCCCTCCGGCTGCCCCGGTACGTCGTCCGGGGTGCGCTGGCGCCCCACCACGGGCAGGGGTACGGCCTCACCCCGCTCCATGGCGTCCAGATGCTCCCGGATCACCTTGAGCGGCAGGTAGTGGTCCCGCTGCATCCGCAGGACGTGACCGAGGCGCTCGACGTCCGCGGCGCTGAACTTGCGGTACCCCGACGGGGTCCGCTGCGGCTCGATGAGCCCCTCCGACTCCAGGAAGCGGATCTTGGAGATGGTGACTTCGGGGAACTCGTCGCGCAGCACGTTCAGCACCGTGCCGATGCTCATCAGCCCACTGTCCCTGGCGGCGGTACCGCTTCCGGCACCGCCGCTCGGTGATTGAAGCATGGACCTTCCCTGGGGGTCCCCCCGGACCTCGGTCCGGGGGCGGGTCAGATGCCCTGCCGGCTCGCGTAGAACACCAGCCGGTACTTGCCGATCTGCACCTCGTCACCGTTCGACAGGGCGACCTGGTCAATGCGCTCGCGGTTGACGTACGTGCCGTTCAGGCTGCCCACGTCGGCCACCGTGAAGGAGCCGTCGGGGGAGCGCCGGAACTCCACGTGCCGCCGGGAGACCGTGACGTCGTCCAGGAAGATGTCGCTCTGCGGATGGCGGCCGGCCGTGGTCAGGTCGCTGTCCAGCAGGAAGCGGCTGCCCGAGTTCGGACCGCGGCGTACCACCAGCAGCGCCGAGCCCACCGGCAGCGCGTCCACCGCGGCCTGCGCCTCCGGGGAGAGCATCGGCAGCGGCGTCTGGCCGGTCGCCTCGGAGTCGTACGCCTCCAGGCCGGAGATCGAGATGGTGGACGTCGTCTCGGAAGCCCGCTCGGGCGCCACCCCGGGGCGCAGCGGCGCCCCGCAGTTGGAGCAGAACCGGGCGTTCTCCGCATTCCGGTTACCGCACCTCGTACACACCAGGACCGACATCGACGGATCCTCCTGCCGCGGCTGCCCCGCCGGGGCGTTGGACGCGTACGGGCCGGAGGCAAACCCTCCACCCGTACCTGAGGTTGACGGTTGCCCGAAACCTATGCCGCCGGACTGGGCAGGGTCAACAGACGCCGCGCCCTGACCACCGGAAATGTCACCGCCCGGACCAGCGACCTGGTCCCGGAACAGCGGGCGCTGGCCCTCCGCGTCAGGCTGTGCGCGATGACGAGCGGTCGCGTTGTCGCGGCCCTCTCGCGCGCTCTTGCCGAACAACTTCGCAAACAACTTCACGGGCGATTCCCCTTGACCGAAACAGACCCGCCCGTGGGGCAGGACGAACCCTGATTGCCTACACCGGCCGAGCCGGACATTCTCACAACGTCCGTATCCACCAGACAGTTTCCACCACGCACCACCCCTTCGGTGCGCCGACCCCCCGCAACCTCATGCCCCTGCGCGACGACCCCCATGCACCGGCGGTTCACTGGGAGGACGACCGAGCGTAGTCAGGCCGCTTCGCCTGTCGCAAGGCGTCCACGACGATCTTGTCCGACCGCTCGACGGTCACCGTGGCCTGCTCCTTCTCCAGAGTCTGCACCACGCCTCCCGGGATGTTCAGCGCCGGCTCGAGGTCCTGCGGCTTGCCGATGACCTTGAAACGATAGGGGGTGTTGATCTTGTTCCCGTCGACGCTCACGCTCTTGCCGGAGTCGGTGACGTAGGTGCCGGCGACCACCCGCACCCCGTTGACCTGGATCGCCTCCGCGCCGGCCGCGCGCAGTTCCTGGATCGCGTCGAGCAGCATGTCCGCCTGGACCGTCCCCTTCGTGTCCTCGATCGTCATGGTGATGCCGGGACCCTGCGCCGCCACGGTCCCCGCCAGGATGCCGAGTTGTCTCTCCTTCTCGGCGGTCTGCCGACGGGCCTCGGCGGCCTGGTCGGAACTGGACTGCAGCTCCTGACGCTGCTTCTCGAGTCCCTGCTTCTCGTCCTCAAGACGCTGAGTACGGGAATCCAGTTCATCGAGGATGCGAACAAGATCTTCTTGACGCGCGCCGCGCAGCGCTCCGTCGGTGTCGCTGTTGGACGCCACCTGTACGGCCAGGCCGAAGCCGAGGCCGAACAGCAGCAGCGCGACGATGAGTTGGGCCCGCGTGAAACGCGGCGGCCACAGGCCCTTGACGAGCCGCTGCCTGCCCGTCTGCGGCTGCTGGGGCTGCTCCGGGCCCTGCTGCCCGGCCTCGGGCGCGGGCGCGGGCACCTCGGCCGGCAGCTCCCTGCGCAGCGGGTTCTCCGGCTGGTCGTTCCGGTCGTTCCGGTCGCTCTGCTCGCTCATCGGCCTCACGCCCGGAACACGTGCCGCCGGATCGCCGCGGCATTGGAGAAGATCCGGATGCCGAGGACCACGACGACTCCCGTGGACAGCTGCGCGCCCACGCCCAACTTGTCACCGAGGAACACGATGAGGGCGGCGACGACCACGTTCGACAGGAACGACACCACGAAGACCTTGTCGTCGAAGATGCCGTCCAGCATGGCCCGCAGGCCGCCGAAGACGGCGTCCAGCGCCGCGACGACGGCGATCGGCAGATAAGGCTCGACGACCGCCGGAACCTCGGGCCGGACCAACAGGCCGGCCACGACTCCCACGACGAGGCCCAGTACGGCGATCACGATGTGCCCTTCCCGGTCTTCTCGGACTTCGGCTGTGCTGTGCGTACGATCACACTGGGGGCGGCGGGCAACCGGACGTCGCCCTCCGTGGAGATGGTGGCGCGGATGCCGTAGTTCTCCTCCAGGGCGTGCAGATACAGGCCGTCGGCGCTGTTCTGGAACCTGGTGCTCAACCTCTCCCCGTCCCCCACCGCCAGCACCGTGTACGGCGGCACCAGCGGCCTGTTGTCGACCAGTATCGCGTCACCGGCGGCCCTGATCGCGGACAGGGCGGTCAGCCGCTGCCCGTTGATGGAGATCGCCTCGGCCCCGGAGGCCCACAGGCCGTTGACCACGCGCTGCATGTCGCGGTCCCGCACCCGGCCGGTGTCGGAGAAGCCCGAGGTCTCGCGGGGGTTGGCGCCGTCCCCGCCGCCGGCGGCCTCCTTGGCGTCGTTCACGACGAGCCTGACGCCGGGGCCGTGCACCGCGGTGGCCCCCGACAGCAGGCCCACCAGGTCCGCCTCGGCGCTGCCACCGCTCGACCTCAGGGCCGCCCGCTGGCGCGCGCTGACGTCGTCGCGCAGCGTGTCGACGGTGCTCTCCAGCTTGTCCGCGTCCGCCGTCTCGGTGTCGATACGGTCGATCAGCTCCTGGCGCTCCTTGGCCACCACGGGCGCCGACACGCGGGCCTGTGCCGCCCCCACGGTCACGACCAGCGCCGCGAGGACGAGACCTGCGGCCAGGACCAGCTTGGCCCGGAGCGTCTTCGGCATGCCGCCCTCGCCCGGGGACTTCTTCCGGGCTGCGGCCTCCGCGTAGCCGTCGTCGAGGCTGTGGTCCATGACGTTGGTGATCAACGACATGGAGGCGTCCGGGCGCCGCGAGCTCGTGGGGCTGCTCCGAACGGGGGGTTGCTGCGGCATGCCGCACATCGTCGCACGTCGCGCGCAGTACCTCCGAACGGCCCCACCGGCGTGCCGGACAGGCCCCCTTGGGGGCACTTGTCCGGCACGCGCGCGTGCAGCGGATTTTGCCGTTCTCAGCCGCCGGGAGTTACCGGCCGGCGCTGTCCACGACCGCCGACCACTCGTCCAGCAGGGCCTGCGCGGAGGCGTCGTCGGGCCCCTCGGCCCACAGGTGGGTCACCGCCTCGGCCGGGTCCGGCAGCACCATCACCCAGCGGCCGTCGGCCTCCACGACCCGCACACCGTCGGTCGTGTCGACGGAGCGGTCCCCGGCGGCCTCGACCACCCGGCGCATGACCAGACCCTTGACGGCCCACGGCGTCGCCAGGTCGCGCTTGAGGACGTGCGCCCGCGGGATCCGGGCGTCGATCTGGCTGAGCGTGAGCTGCGTCCGCGCCACCAGCCCGATGAGCCGTACGAAGGCCGCTGTGCCGTCGTAGACGCTGCTGAACTCGGGGACGATGAAGCCGCCCTTGCCGTCACCGCCGAAGATGGTGCCTTCCTCGCGCCCCACGCGCGTGAGGTCGTCGGGCGAGGTGGTGGTCCACTCCACCTGCGTGCCGTGGTAGGCGGCCACCTGCTCGGCGATCCGGGTCGTGGTGACGGGAAGCGCCACCCGCCCGCTGCGTCGCTCGGCGGCCACCAGGTCCAGCATCACCAGCAGCGCCCGGTCGTCCTCGATGATCCGGCCCTTCTCGTCCACGAGCGACAGCCGCTCGCCGACGGGGTCGAACCGCACACCGAACGCGGCACCCGAGGACGCCACGATCTCACCGAGCCGCACCAGCCCCTTCCGGCGCATCTCCTCGGTCTCCGTCGGCCTGGACTCGTCGAGACCGGGGTTGATGGTCAGCGAGTCCACACCGAGCTTGCCGAGCAGGCTCGGCAGCACGAGTCCGGCACTGCCGTTCGAGGCGTCCACGACGACCTTGAGACCCGATTCGGCTATCCCGGTCGTGTCGACGTTCCGCAGCAGCGATCCGGTGTACGAGTCGAAGACACTGGCCGGGAAGTACAGATCACCGATCTCGCCGGGGAACGCCCGCCGGTACTCCTGGCGCGCGAAGACCCGGTCCAGCTTGCGCTGGCTGCCCTGCGAGAGGTCCGCGCCCTGCCCGTCGAAGAACATGATGTCGACCGAGTCCGGGACACCCGGCGAGGTCCGGATCATGATGCCGCCGGCACTGCCTCGCGCGGTCTGCTGCCGGGCCACGGGCAGCGGCACGTTCTCCAGGTCGCGTACGTCGATGGCGCTGGCCTGCAGTGCGGAGATCACCGCCCGCTTGAGCGCCCGGGCGCCCCGGGAGTGGTCGCGGGCCGTGGTGACCGTGGAGCCCTTCTTCAGCGTCGTGGCGTACGCACCGGCGAGCCGCACCGCCAGCTCCGGCGTGATCTCCACGTTCAGGATGCCGGAGACACCGCGGGCGCCGAACAGATGGGCCTGCCCCCGGGACTCCCAGATCACCGAGGTGTTGACGAAGGCACCGGCCTCGATGGTCTTGAACGGGTACACGCGGACGTTGCCCTGAACGATCGATTCCTCACCGATCAGGCACTCGTCGCCGATGACCGCCCCGTCCTCGATCCGGGCGGCGCGCATGATGTCGGTGTTCTTGCCGACGACGCAGCCCCGCAGATTGCTGTGCTGTCCGACGTACACGTTGTCGTGCACGACGGCCTTGTGCAGGAAGGCGCCGCTCTTGACGACCACGTTGGACCCGACGACGGTGTGCTCGCGGATCTCCGCGCCGGCCTCGACCTTCGCGTAGTCGCCGATGTACAGCGGTCCGCGCAGGACGGCGTCGGGGTGCACCTCGGCGCCCTCCGCGACCCACACGCCCGGGGAGATCTCGAAGCCGTCGATGTCGACGTTGACCTTGCCTTCGAGGACGTCCGCCTGGGCCTTCACGTAGCTCTCGTGCGTGCCGACGTCCTCCCAGTAGCCCTCGGCGACATAGCCGTAGATCGGCTTGCCTTCCTTCATCAGCTGCGGGAAGACATCACCGGACCAGTCGACGGGCACATCGGCTTCGACGTAGTTGAAGACCTCGGGCTCCATGACGTAGATGCCCGTGTTGACCGTGTCGGAGAAGACCTGTCCCCAGGTCGGCTTCTCCAGGAAGCGCTCGACCTTGCCTTCCTCGTCGACGATGGTGATGCCGAACTCCAGCGGATTGGGCACGCGGGTCAGGCAGACCGTGACCAGCGCACCCTTCTCCTTGTGGAAATTGATCAGCTCGGTGAGGTCGAAGTCGGTCAGCGCATCGCCGGAGATGACGAGGAAGGCATCGTCCTTCAACGCCTCCTCGGCGTTCTTGACGCTTCCGGCGGTACCGAGCGGCTTCTCCTCGTTGGCGTACGTGAGCTCCATACCGAGCTCTTCACCGTCACCGAAGTAGTTCTTTACGAGGGACGCCAGGAACTGCACGGTGACCACGGTCTCGTTGAGCCCGTGCTTTTTGAGCAGTCGCAGCACATGCTCCATGATCGGGCGATTCGCCACGGGCAGGAGCGGCTTGGGCATGCTGGAGGTCATTGGGCGAAGGCGCGTGCCTTCGCCGCCGGCCATCACGACGGCCTTCATGTCGGAAGCGTCCTCCTAAAGAGATGACTGTCTAGCCGACTTCACCCGTCCAAAGTGTCCCGCATTTCACGGCGGGCGGCCATCGGACGACTTTGTCCAGACAAGAGACGGGCTCAATCGGCCACGGCGTCCGCGCGCACCAGACGGCGGACTTGTACCACGTAGAGCACTCCTGCCCACCAATAGAGGGTTGTACCCCATCCGGCGAAGGCCCACCCGAAAACTGCGGCGAGTGACGCGATCCATCCGTTTCCGTCGCTGAGCAGCAGGAGCGGGAAGGCGTACATGAGGTTGAACGTGGCGGCCTTGCCGAGGAAGTTCACCTGCGGCGGCGGATAGCCGTGCCGGCGGAGGATGCCCACCATGACCAGGAGGACCAGCTCCCGGGCCAGCAGGAGGGCGGTGAGCCAGAGCGGGAGAATCTCCCGCCAGGTCAGCCCGAGCAGCGTGGACAGGACGTAGAGCCGGTCGGCGGCGGGGTCGAGCAGCCGGCCGAGGCTGCTGATCTGGTTCCAGCGCCGGGCGAGCTTGCCGTCGAGGTAGTCGCTGATCCCGCTGAACGCGAGCACGAGGAGGGCCCAGCCATCGCTGTTGGGACCGCCGAACTCCGGCCTGAGGATCAACCACAGGAAGACGGGTACGCCGACGAGCCGCGCCATGCTGAGGATGTTCGGGATGGTGAGGACCCGATCTGTCTGGACACGGGTCTCCTGGACCTCCACCCGGGGGCCTCCTGTGCGAAACGAGCCGACGATGCCCCCTGACCTTACCTCAACGCAAAAAAGCTCCGGCTCCTGGGCAGTGCCCAAGAGCCGGAGCTGTAAAAGGAGTTCGGCGGCGTCCTACTCTCCCACAGGGTCCCCCCTGCAGTACCATCGGCGCTGTGAGGCTTAGCTTCCGGGTTCGGAATGTAACCGGGCGTTT
>NZ_JBEYXJ010000099.1:0-31376 GCF_040645015.1 Streptomyces sp. NPDC046881
CGGACCGGGCGCCGCCCCCGGTCGCCCCCGGCGTCGCGGCCACACCGCCGGGGCTGTGACGCGGGGCCGGCCGGCACGCGAGGGGGGGCCGGACCCGTGCGGGCCCGGCCCCCTCCCTCGGGGGAGTCCGTCAGGCCGATGCGGTGTCCGTCTCCGACGGCTGGGCGGCCGCGGGGCGGGGAGCCGGGGCGGCTCCGGGGCGGGGCGGGTTGCGCAGCACCGTCGCGGCGACCACCAGGGCGCCCAGGACGAAGCAGGAACCGACCCGGAAGGCGAGCTGGTAGCCCTCGGTCAGGGCGTCCGCGCGGCCGGTGCCGTCACCCAGCAGGGTGCTGGTGTGCGACGCGGCCAGCGTGCTCAGTACGGCCAGGCCGAGGGAGGCGCCCACCTGCTGCATGGTGTTGAACATGCCCGAGGCCAGACCCGAGTCCTGCGGGGTCGCGCCCGACATGGCCAGGCCCGCCAGCGACGGCATCGCCAGGCCGAAACCGATACCGAGCGGCACGGTCGCGGGGAACACGTCGGTCAGGTAGGCGCCGTCCGCGGAGATCTGGCCGAGCAGGGCGAGGCCGCCGGAGATCAGGACGAGGGCCACGAGCAGCACGGGCCGGGGGCCGACCTTGGCGATGAGGCGGGGGGCGAGGAACAGCGACATCAGACCGATGAGCAGCGAAACCGGGACCACGCCGAAGCCGGTCTGCACCTGGTCGAAGCCCAGCACCTTCTGCATGTACAGCACGGCCAGGAACTGGAAGCTGAACATGCCCGAGATCATGAGGGTGTGGGTGCCCAGCGCGCCGGAGACGTTGCGGAACTTGAACATCCGGGGCGGCAGCAACGGGTCCGCGGCCTTGGCCTGGCGCACGACGAACAGCGCGAGCAGGACGAGGGTGCCGAGGCCGAAGCCGAGGGTGTGGGCGGAACCGAAGCCGTAGTCGGCGGCCTCGACGATGGTGTAGACGGCCAGCATGAGCGCGGCGGTGATGAGGACGGCGCCGAGCGCGTCCGTGCTCTTGCCCTTGCCGGCGCCCTCCTCGGCGCGCAGGTTGCGCTGGGCCATGAAGACGGCCACGGCACCGATCGGGACGTTCACGAAGAAGATCCAGTGCCAGCTGATGGTCTGCGTCAGCACACCGCCCAGCAGCAGGCCGAGCGTGCCGCCCGCGGACTGCACGAAGCTGTAGACGCCGATCGCCTTGGCCCGCTCCTTGGGCTCGGTGAACATGGTGACGACCATGGCGAGCGTGACCGAGGACGTCACGGCGCCGCCCGCGCCCTGGATGAAGCGGGACACCAGCAGCATGGCCGAGTTCTGCGCCAGACCGCAGAGCAGGGAGGCCAGGGTGAACACCACCAGGCCGGTGGTGAAGACACGCTTGCGGCCGAAGAGGTCGCCGAACCGGCCGGAGAGCAGCAGCAGGCCGCCGAAGGGGATCAGGTACGCGTTCACCACCCAGCCGAGGTTGGACGGGGAGAAGCCCAGACTCTCCTGGATGGAGGGCAGCGCCACGTTCACGATGGTGCCGTCGAGGATCACCATCAGCTGGCCGGCGCAGAGGATCGCCAGCGCGAGCCAGCGAGACGCGCCGCTGCCTGCTCGTGCGGGCACGGCCTGAGCGGACATGGGACTCCCTTTCTGAGGGTTCACTTTGTTACGGACTCCATCTTGTGTAACTATGACGGCCTGCGGAAGGAGGCACATTTATGTCCCGGGGTCACATCGATGTGACGGAGCAGGCCGAGAACCCGGCGTGCCCGGTGAGCGAGGTCCTGGACCGTGTCGCCGGCAAGTGGGCCATCGGAATCCTCGTCGCCGCGGCGAAAGGGCCGGTGCGCTTCACCGAGTTGGAGCGCACCATCGAGGGCATCAGCCGCCGCATGCTCACCCTCAATCTCCGCAAGCTCGAACGCGAGGGCCTGCTGGTGCGCACCGTCTATCCGACCGTCCCGCCCAGGGTCGAGTACGAGTGCACCGAGATGGCGCTCGAACTGCACGAGACCCTCCTCTCCCTCGTCGGCTGGGCCAAGCGGCACAGCGGCGACATCGCCCGCGCCCACGCGGTGTACGACGCCGCGCACGCCGACGGTCAGGAGGAGGCGGCCCTCACCCGCCCGATGCGGCTGTCGGCCTGACGTTCCAGCATGTCGGCGATGAGGTAGGCGAGTTCCAGGGACTGGCCGGCGTTGAGCCGCGGGTCGCACACCGACTCGTAGCGGCCGGCCAGTGCCAGGTCGTCGATCTCCTGGGCGCCGCCGAGGCACTCGGTCACGTCGTCCCCGGTGAGTTCGACGTGGATGCCGCCGGGGTGGGTGCCCAGGTCCCGGTGCACGTCGAAGAAGCCCTCGACCTCGGCGAGGATCCGCTCGAAGCTGCGGGTCTTGTAACCGCTCGGCGACTCGTGGGTGTTGCCGTGCATCGGGTCGCACTGCCACACCACCTGGTGCCCGGAGGCGGTGACCCGCTCCACGATCGCGGGCAGCACGTCCCGGATCCGCTCGCTGCCCATCCGGCTGATGAGGGTGACCCGCCCGGGCACCCCGCGCGGGTCGAGCCGCTCGACGTACTCCAGGGCCTGGGCCGGAGTCGTCCCCGGGCCCAGCTTGACCCCGACCGGATTGGCGAGCAGTTCGGCGAGCGCGATGTGGGCGCCGTCCGGCTGCCGGGTGCGCTCGCCGATCCACAGCATGTGGGCGGAGAGCGCGTACAGCCGTGCCGTCCCGGCCGGCGTGCGGTGCGCCCGCAGCAGCGCCCGCTCGTAGTCCAGCAGCAGGGCCTCGTGGCTGGTGAAGATCTCGGCGCTCTCGGCTCCGCCCGGGAGGGTGCCCCAGGCGGACAGCAGCCCCAGCCCGCGGCCGATCCGCGCGGCGAGCTCCTCGTGCCGGCCGTCGGCCGAGGAACGCGCGAACTCCTCGTTCCAGTCGCGCATCTGGTCCGTGCCGAGCGCGCTGTCCCGGTGCAGGGTGCGCAGCAGGTTCAGGGTGATCGCGGAGTTGCTGTGGGCGCGCAGCATGCGCTCCGGGTCCGGGGTGCGGGCCTCCGGCGTCAGATCCGGGGAGTTGACGATGTCGCCCCGGTACACCGGCAGGCCGAGGGCGTCGGTGCCGTTGGAGCGGGGCTTGGCGTACTGCCCGGCGAGCCGGCCCACCTTGACCACCGGAAGACCGGTGCCGTACGCGAGCACGAGGCTCATGTGCTGCAGGACGCGGAGGGTTCCGCGGACGTGGTCCTCGGTGTTGCCGTCGAAGGTCTCCGCGCAGTCGCCGCCCTGGAGCAGAAACGCCTCCCCGCGTGCGACCCGGGCCAACTGGTCACTCAGCCGGTCCACTTCGGCGGGTGAGGTGAGCGGCGGGGCGCTCGCCAGCGCGGCGCTCACGGCCTGCGTGCGCGCCGGGTCCGGCCAGTCGGGCTGCTGGGCCGCCGGGCGGCCCAGGGCATCGGCGAGCCGCAGCGCCAGGTCCTCGGGGAACCCGGGCGCCGCGGGCGGGTCCGTCGGCGGCGACGGCTCCGTGGACGACTGCGGGATGAACTGCTTCATGGGGTCCGTCCTGTGCGAGGGAGGGCGGCCGGCCGTCCGCCGGCGCGGCGGGCGGCCGGCCCGGGAGGTCCGCTGGGAGGGGCGCGCGGTCAGCCGGCGACGGCCACGGCGGCCGTCTGCCGCCGCAGGCTCTCGACCAGCTCCGGCAGCCCGGAGGTGTCCTCCGCCGTTCCGAACAGGTAGAAGTCCGGGCGGACGAGGGCCACGGTGGCCTTCTGTTCGGACAGGTAGGGGAGGTAGACCTGGTCCACGTCCACGACGTCGTCCGCGCCGAGGGCCTCGGGAGGCGTGCCGGCGGGCAGGACCCGCACGGTGCGGGCGCCGAGCTCCGCCAGGAAGGCGCGGTGGCCGGCGTCGAGGACGTCGTCGGGGCCGGAGCCCGCGTCCTGGGTGGTGAGCAGGACGAATCCGGTGCCGACGATGTCGTCGAAGAGCCCGGTGCCCCGGGCGCCGGCGACCCGGCCCTGCGGGGTCAGGTGCCCCGCCCCCGCGGCCGGCTTTCCGTCGGCGTCCCGCAGGACGACACCGTCCTGCAGCCGCTCCAGCACGGTCTGCGGACGCCGGGCGCCCAGGCCGCGCGCGCGGGACGCCAGCATCACCGTGTCCCGGTCCGCCGCCGCCTTGGCGTCGGTCATGCAGATGACCTTGCCCAGGTTCACCGACATGGTGATGGACTTCTTCACGTGCGGCCGGCGTTCCACGGTGTACGTGTCGAGCAGCCCGTCGCCGGCGTGCCCGCGCAGCACCAGGTCCAGTTTCCAGGCGAGGTTGGCCGCGTCGCGCAGGCCGGAGCACATGCCCTGCCCGGCGAAGGGCGGCATGAGGTGGGCCGCGTCACCGGCGATCAGCAGGTGTCCGGAGCGCCACCGGTCCGCGAGCCGCGCCTGGAAGGTGTACGCGGTGAAGCGGTCCAGGGTCGCGTTGCCGGGGTGCACGTCGACCAGCCGCAGCAGCTCCCAGGCCTTCTCCTCGGAGTTGAACGTCTCCGGGTCGTCCTGCGGCATCCGCATGAACTCCCACCGGCGGTGACCGGGCCCGGCGGACACCGCGACCCGGGGCCGGGCCGGGTCCGCGAGTTGCAGGTTGTTGTGCTCGAAGGTGCGCTCCTCGTGGAGCACGACGTCGCAGACGAGCCACTCGTGCTGGAGGCCGAAGTCCGTGAAGGCAGGGTTCACCGAGGCGCGGACGAAGCTGTTCGCCCCGTCGCAGCCCACCACCCAGCCGGCCGTGAACCGGCGCCGCCGTCCCGTGGCCCCCTCGACCGCTTCGACGGTGACGCGGTCGCCGTCCTCCTCCAGCGCCACCGCCTCGTGGTCGCGGAACAGCCGCAGGGCCGGCAGGCTCGTGCCGCGCTCGGTGAGCGCCGCCTCCAGACCGGGCTGGTACATCGAGGTGGAGTCCGGCCACCCGTTGCGGTAGGTGTCGTCGGCGTCGTGGCGCAGCAGGACGTCACCGGCCTGGTTGGTGACCGTGTAGTCGCGGGACGACTCGCCGATCCGGGCGAAGCAGTCGCTGACGCCGGCCGCGGCGAGGATCCGGGCGGCCTCCCCGTCGAAGGCGACGGCGCGGGGCAGCGGATAGGCGCTGGGCCAGCGTTCGATGACGGCGACCTCGTGGCCCCGCTCCGCCAGCAGCACGGAGAGCAGCTGGCCCACCGGGCCGTATCCGACGACGACGACGTCGACGGTCTGCGCGGAGTCGTCGCTGTGCACGCCCACGTCACACCGCCTGGCGCAGGATGGTGCCGACCGTGGCCTCGTAGTCCTCGGGCTTCACCAGGACCTTGAACTCCTCGCGTCCGTTGTCCACGGTCAGGCAGCGCCGGCCGACCAGCATGATCTGGCCGGTGTCGAAGGCCCGGGAGCGGATGACGGTCGTGTTGGACACGAGCTCCCCGGCCCAGTTCCACTCCGGGTTCAGGACCTCGGGCTGGGACGGGTCGCGCTTCCACTCCGCCAGCGTGCGCGGCTGGAGCTTGAACCGGTACACCGGCTGCCAGTCGGTGCCGGCGGCCCTGCGCTCCAGCACCAGGTACTGCTCGTCCCGGGCGTCCGGGACGACCCGGTAGGCACAGCCGTACTGCTCCTGCGGCTCGGCGTCGACGCGGACCGGTTCGATGAACGACGGGCCGGCGAAGCCGACGTCGGCCAGCCAGACCTCGCCGTCGATGTGGACGCCGGCGAAGAGGTGCTCCAGGTCGGGGCCGAAACCGCCGTCCGGGCCGCGTACGCCGGCGGCGAGGATGTCCACCCGGTAGCCCAGGTCGGTCAGCAGGCGCCGGAACAGGCCGCTCAGCTCGAAGCAGGTGCCGCCGCCACCGCCGCGGATCAGGCTGTCGAACGCCTCGTCGACGTCGATCTCCACGTAGTCCCAGATGTAGTCCCCGCGCTCGGCATTGACGGAATTGTCGAAGGGAACCGTCATGAGGTGCTTCTTGTGGAGACTCCGAAGCGTTTCGACGGTGGGATCGACCGGTCCGGTGTGTCCCAGGTGCGCCAGATAGGCATCGACGTCGTACATGATGAAGCTCCTCTGCTGTGCGGGAATACGGCAGGACGGCACAGCGAGTCTCGCCGACCACTCCTTTGGGAAACCCCCTGACGACCCCCCTATGTGGTCCCTAACTCCCCTCCCCGACCCCCTGCATTCCGTGATCCGCACAAGCGGCGGGAGCGTTGTGCCTAGCATCTCGGGTGGATACAGCGGCCAGAAATTCGGAAGGTTGGGGAATGTCTCGTAGGTGGGCGAACTGCCTTCTCCGCACGGCGGACAGGTCAATACCGGAAGCACGTTCCGCATTTCCTTCCGGACTTCCGGAGGCGGTGGCCGCACTGCGCGCGGCGGACCCCGGCAGCCAGTGGTTCTTCCACCGGCGCGAGGACGGCGGGGAACCGGTGGCGGACCTGTGGTTCCACTCGTACGACACCGTCCTGGCGGACACCGTGGACCGGCTGGGCGCCGGGCACGGACCGGACGGTTCCCCGTCCGGCTGGTCGTCCGCCGCCGCGCCCGGCGTGCCGGCGGGGCTGTCCGGCGGTTCGCCGGCGGCCGGGGCGCCGGCCGTGGCGCTCGCCTCGGCCTCCAGCGACCTGGCGCTCGCGGTCCTGCGGGACGGGGTGCCGACCGCGGACGCGCAGCGGTCGCTGGCCCTGCTGCACCTGCGCACCCTGGCCGGTCTGATCCCGGACGGGCACCGGCTCGGCTTCCTCTTCCTGTACTGGCAGGCCCAGGCGACGGCGCTGTCCCCGGGTGAGCGGATCGCGGTCGCGCAACTGGCCGACCGGGAGATCGGGGAGCGGCCCTGGGAGCCGTCCGGGGACTTCTGGCCCGGCGAACACGCCGAGAGGGCCTGGCGGGACTACGTGCGCGCCGCCCACGCCCTGGTCGCGGCGGAGAGCGCCGCCGGCGGGCCGGTGAACTACCTGCTGTTCCGGCACGCGCGGGAGACGCACGCCCGGCTGGGCGTCCCCGCGGCGACGGAGGCCTTCGCGGCCCGGGCCGTGCGGGCGGCGCTGCGCGCGGCACCCGCCGGGCCCGTCCGCGAACTCCAGTCGGCCTAGGGGGAGACACGATGGAAACGACGGATGCGGTGCGGGTCGCGGACGCGTACCGGCAGATCGACGTCGACCTGGGCGACCGTTCGTACTGCGTGCGCGTGGGTGCGGGCGTGCGGCACTCGCTCCCCGAGCTGGTCGCCGCGGCCGGCGCCCGCAAGGCGGTGGTGGTCTCGGCGCGGCCGGCCGAGTGGACACCCGATCCCGGCATCCCCTTCCGGGCGCTGCGCGCGAGGGACGGGGAGCGGCACAAGACCTGGGACACGGTGATCGAACTGTGCCGGGCCTTCGCCGACTTCGGCCTCACCCGTCACGACGTGGTGGTCTCGTGCGGCGGCGGCACGACGACGGACACGGTGGGGCTGGCCGCCGCGCTGTTCCACCGCGGGATCCAGGTGATCCACCTGCCGACGTCGCTGCTGGCACAGGTCGACGCCAGCATCGGCGGCAAGACGGCGGTGAACCTGCCCGAGGGCAAGAACCTCGTGGGCGCCTACTGGCAGCCGCGGGCCGTCCTGTGCGACACCGAGTACCTGGACACCCTCCCGGACCGCGAGCGCGTCAACGGCTACGGGGAGCTGGCCCGTTGCCACTTCATCGGGGTGGACGGCATCCACCGGCTGCCGCTCGTCGAGCAGATCACGGCGAGCGTGGCCCGCAAGGCGGAGATCGTCATGGCCGACGAGCGCGACTCCGGTCCGCGGCACCTGCTGAACTACGGCCACACGCTCGGCCACGCCCTGGAGGTGGCGACCGGGTTCCGGCTGCGGCACGGCGAGGCGGTGGCCATCGGCACGGTGTTCGCGGGCCGGCTGGCCGAGGCGCTCGGCCGGATCGACGCGGCCCGGCGCGAGGAGCACCGCACGGTCGTGGCGGGATACGGCCTGCCCACGGCGCTGCCCGCGGACGTGGACGACGGCCGGCTGATCGACCTGATGCGGCTGGACAAGAAGGCGATGTCCGGGCTGGGCTTCGTCCTGGACGGCCCCCGCGGCGCGGAACTGGTGACGGAAGTACCGGAGAAAGCCGTCGCCGAGTGCCTGGCGCGGATGCCCCGGGAGCAGTGAGCCCGCACCGGCCGCGGTAAATCCCCCTGCCCCTCCCCCTATATTCCCCCTCAGGTCATTCCGGAATGCGGTGGAATTAACGGGCGGCGGAGGCGGTCCTGCTATAACGACAACAGCCGGAATCGGCTGGAAAAGAATGCTGCTCGACGGATGTCGGCGAGAGGTGGAACATGGCCACGATGTTGTTGCTGAACGGTCCCAACCTGGGCATCCTCGGCCGCCGGGAACCGGAGATCTACGGGACCGCCACTCTCCGGGACATCGAGAAGTGGGTGGCCGAGGAGGCGGCGGAGGCCGGCTGGGACGTGCGGTCCGTGCAGAGCGATTCCGAGGGCGATCTCGTGCGGGCGATCCACGACAGCCACGACACCGTGGGCGCGGTCGTCAACCCCGGAGCGCTCATGATCGCCGGCTGGAGCCTGCGCGACGCCCTCGCGAGCTACGAGCGCCCCTGGATCGAGGTCCACCTGTCCAATGTCTGGGCGCGGGAGACCTTCCGGCACGAGTCCGTGATCGCCCCGCTGGCGTCCGGCGTGATCGTGGGCCTCGGCCCGCTCGGCTACCGGCTCGGCGCCCGCGCGCTGGTCTCCCGGGTGGCCGAGGCGGCGGGCGCCGCGGGCTGACCGGCCCGCCGACAGCGACGGACACGCGACGACTCGCGACGAACACGGGACGGACAAGGCCGTACATGAGCGCTCAGACCGTGGAACCCGGGACCTGGCTCCGGCGCTTCCATTCCGCACCCCCGGACGCCCCGCTGCTGGTCGTGCTGCCGCACGCGGGCGGGTCCGCAAGCCACTACCAGGCGTTCTCGGGCCGGCTGGCCGGGCGGGCCGAGGTGCTGGCGGTCCAGTACCCGGGGCGGCAGGACCGCTACCGGGAGGAGCCCGTCGCCGACCTGCCGACGCTGGCACGCCGGGTCGCGCGGGCTCTGGAACCCCTGGCGGACCGCCGGATCGCGCTGTTCGGGCACAGCATGGGCGCGCTGGTCGCGTTCGAGACCGCGCTGCTGCTGGAGCGCGAGAACCGGGGCCCGGCGGCCCTGTTCGTCTCCGCCCGGCGGGCACCCGTCGGGCCGCCGCGCGAGCGGGTGCACCTGCGCGACGACGCGGGTCTGCTGGCGGAGCTGCGGGCGCTGGGCGGGACCGACGAACGGCTCCTCGCCGAGGAGGAGTTGCTGCGTCTGTACCTGCCGGTGGTGCGGGCGGACTACCGGGCGCTGGAGACGTACCGGTGCGAGCCGGGTGCCGCGGTCGGCTGTCCGGTCACCGGGCTGGCCGGTGATGCGGATCCACGGGTCGCCGTGGACGACGTGGCCGCCTGGAGCCGGCACACGACGAACCGGTTCGACCTGCGGGTCTTCTCCGGTGGGCACTTCTATCTGGACCAGCGCGGCGCGGAGGTGGCCGACGTGGTGGCCGGCGTGCTCGCCGGCGCGGCGCAGACGCGGGAGAGACGATGAGTTTCCTCGGTATCGACGTGGGCGGCACCAAGGTCGCCCTGCGCGCGGAGGACGAGGGCCGGGAGTTCTACGAGACCTCGTTCCGCTGGCCGGAGCGGCCCCCCGCGGCGGACGGGCCGGGCTGGTCGGCGGATCTGGCGGCGCTGGGCGAGTGGACCACGGCCCTGCGCGAACGCTGGCGGCGGCCGATCGGTTCCGTCGGGGTGGCGATGCCCGCGTCCGTCGATGCCGAGGGGCGTGTCGTCACCTGGCCCAACCGGCCGTCGTGGACCGGGCTGGACCTGGGCGCGGCGCTGCGCGGGCTGTTTCCCGGTGCCGAGGTGAGCTGGGCCGACGACGGCGATCTGGCGGCGCTCGCCGAGGCGCGGGCGGCGGGGTCGCCGGATGTGGTCTACGTCGGGGTCGGCACGGGGATCGCCGGCGGGGTGCTCGTGGCCGGGCGGCCGCTTCCCGGGCTGGACCGGGGTTCGTGCGAGCTGGGCCACCTCGTCGTCGACCGCGCGGGGCCCCCGTGCTCCTGCGGCCGGCGGGGTTGCGTCCAGGCGGTGGCCGCCGGCCCCGCGACACTTCGGCGGGCGGCGGAACTGCGGGGCGCCGAGGTGGCGTTCGGTGAACTCGCCGAGGCCTTCGCCGACGGCGACGACTGGGCGGTGCGGGCCGTCCGGGAGAGCTGCCGGGCGGTGGCCGCGGCGGTGATCGGGGCGAGCGAACTGCTCGCGCTGGAGGTGGCCGTGATCGGCGGCGGGTTCGCCCACGGCATTCCCGGCTTCACCGACGAGGTGGCCCGGGAGGCGGCCCGTCTCGCCCGCCCCGGCCGGCACGTGACGGTCCGCGAGGCGACCCTGGGCGGCCTGTCCTCCCTGCACGGAGCACTGCTCCTGGCCCGGGGCGCGTGACATGCCCACCCCCCGGGCGACCCCGCACCGACCAGCCCCGCACCAGACCTGCGGCACGACCCGGCCCGGCCCGCACGGGCCCGTCCCGGAGGCGACCACCGGCGGCCCGTCCCCCGCACACGACGCCCCCGGGCGACACGGCACGGACCAGGCCCACCCCGGACCGGCATCACCCCGGACCGACCGGGGCGCTGTGCCGGACCGGTTGCGTCGGTCCTGCCCCTTCAGAGGGTCGGCTACGCGTTCACCGGGTGTGACTCCTCCGACGGCAGGCCGGTGTCCGGAGTCGGGCGCGGGGTGCGGTGACGGGGGCGGGCCTTCTGCGGTGCCAGTGACTGGCGGTACAGGGCCAGCAGGTGCTGGCGCTCGGGGTGCAGCGGCGGGCACAGCCCGATCGCGCTCCGCAGGCACTGCGCGGCCGCCTCGTACGCTCCGACGGCCAGGGCCCGCTGCCCGGCCTGCGCCAGGGCGTGCTGTGCGCGCAGACCCAGGCAGCGCGCGGTGTGCTCGGACCGTTCGGTCTCCCGGCCGAGGGCGACGGCCTGCTCGAAGTGACGCGGCAGCAGCCCGGCGCGGTCCGCGGGCAGGGCGGTGAGCCAGTCGGTGGCCCGCCAGTGCTTCTCGGCCCGGGCGCGTCGGGTCAGCTGGTCGTACGCGACCTCCTGGACGACGGCCTGGGTGAAGACGTACTCCTCCTCCCCGTCCACACTGCCGGGCCTGACGCGCTGCAAAAGCCCCTTGGCCTCCAGGCGTTTGAGGGTGTTGACCACGTCGCCGCGGTCCTGTCCGCCCACCGCCGCGACCGCTCCGGCCCACAGCCGGTCGCCGAGCACGGCCGCGTCCCGCAGCACGGCCCGCTCGTACCGGGACAGCATGTCGAGCCGGGCCGTGACGATGGACCGGATCCGGCGGGGCAGCGCGGCCCGGTCGCCGGTCGCGCCGCGGCTGCCGACGAACTCGCCGGCGAACAGCGGATTCCCGCCGATGCGGGCGACGAGGCCGGTCACGGCGTCGGTGTCGTCGGACCGCCGGGCGGCGGGTACCCGGTCGGTGCCGTCGGCCGTGGTGTGGGCGGAGATCAGGGTCCGGATCGAGGCGTCGGACAGCCGGTCCAGGGTGATGGTGCCGGCGTCGTGGCGTCCGCCGCGCCAGCAGGAGCGGGTCTGGAGCACCTCGGGGCGGGCGGTCGCGACGAGCAGCACCGGTACCGGACCGGTGTGCTCGGAGAGTTCGGCCATCACGCCCAGCAGGGTCTCGTCGGCCCAGTGCAGGTCGTCCAGGACGAAGATCAGCGGCCGGTCGGCCGCGATCTCCTCGACCAGCTGACGCCACGCCAGGCCGAACTCACGCCGGGCCCCCGGTTCGACGTGGGACCGCTCCGGGTCCAGGCAGGGCCGCAGCCGTTGCAGCAGCCAGCTGCTCTTGTCGTTGCACCCGACCAGCCGTTCGACGGCCTCCCTCAACTGCCGCTCGGCGTAACCGCGGGAGGTCGACTCGTCGATCCCGGCGTACCCGCGCAGGATCCCGCCGAGCGTGCTGAGCGCGACATCGTTGCCGTACGGCGGGGTGCGGCCCACGAGTCGGATGACGGGCGCCTCGCTCTCCTCGACGCCCCGCAGGAACTCCTCCACCAGCCGCGTCTTTCCGAGCCCGGCGTCGCCCACTATGGTGACCACCTGCGGTCGCTGCCGGCGCAGCACCGTGTCGAACACCGCCCGCAGGATGCCCATGTCGGTCTGCCGACCGGTGAAGGGCAGCCGCGAGCGCGGCTTCGCGCGGCGCGGGGCGATCCCGTCGACCTCCCAGCCGTCCGCGGCGCGTGCGGTGCCGGAGCAGCTGAACCTGTCCTCCACGCCCTGCCGTGTGGTGTCACAGATACGCACCCTGTCGGAGTCGGCGACCAACAGGAGGCGTGCGCAGGTGTAGAGGGCCTTGCCGGTGATCGTGGCCGGCCACTCGTCGCCGTAGCTGCGGTAGGTGGCCACCACCTCGTCGGTGGCCACCGCGACCCGCGGGGACACCGTGGCGAAGCACGCCGGGGCGGGCCGCGCGTCCAGCAGCGACAGCAGCCGCCGCCGGATGGCGCAGGCGGCGTACACGGCCCGCTCGGGGTCGTCCTCGCGCGAGTGCGGGATGCCGAAGACCAGCAGCCATGAGGTGTTGAGGGTCATCCGCACCGTTCCGCCGAACCGCTGGACCTCCTCCTCCAGGGCGAGCGTGACGGTCTTCACCAGGGCGTCGATCTCCTCCGAGTCGGCGCCGTCCATGCTCAGGTCGTCGGCCGTGCACGGGTGCAGCGACACCAGCACGACACTGGCGTGGGTGCGTTCGACGGGGCGTTCCTCCTCGGCGTACACCGGTGCCGGCGGTACCGCGGCCGGCCGGGGCCCGGGCTGCAGGGGCGGCTCGGCGGGTAAGGCCGGTGCGCCGGGGCGCTCCGGGAGGTGGGGGGCCGTGCGGACGGCCACGGGCGGGACCGGCGTGCCGTCCGCGACGTCGAGGGACGCGTCCCGGCGCAGGATCCGGCCCTCCAGGTCCCGCAGTTCCTGTCCGGGGTCGAGCCCGAACTCCTGGACCAGGGCGGAGCGGGTGCGCTGGTACGCCATGAGCGCGTCGGACTGGCGACCGCAGCGGTACAGGGCGAGCATCAGCTGACCGCACAGCCGTTCGCGGACCGGTTCGGCGGCCGAGGCCGCTTCCAGCTCGCCGACCAGTTCGTGGTGGCGGCCCAGGCTCAACTCGGCCTGGACGCAGTCCTCGTAGGCGGCGTGCCGGGCGTTCTGCAGTGCCTTCAGCTCCGGCCATTCGATGCCCGCTTCGGCGAGGTCGGCCATGGCCGGGCCGCGCCAGAGCGCCAGTGCCTCGCGCAGGGCGCGGCTCGCCTCCACGGCGGCACCGAGGGCCAGGTGGCTCCGGCCGAGCCTGGCGAGGTGCTCGAAGCGGGTGAAGTCGATGCTCTCCGGCGGTACGTGGAGCACGTATCCGGGGTCCCGGGTGAGCAGCCGCACGGTGTGCTGTCCGTCCGTGCCGAGCAGCCGGCGCAGCCCGGATATCCCGTTCTGAACCATTTTCCGGGCGGTGGACGGGGGATTTTCCCCCCAGAGCGCGGCGACCAGCTGCCGAACCGACACCACTTCTCCTGTTTTCAGGAGAAGGTACCCGAGAATAGCTTTCTGATTGAAACCGCTGATCGACAGCGGACGCTCTTCTCCTATGATTTCAAGTGGCCCGAGAGTTCGAAAGTGCACGACAATCCCCTGTATCTCGCGCATGCGCAAAGATTTGCCGATTTGCTCGTTACCGTGAGGTGGCGCGGTGGGGCCACGTGACGCTTGCCGAAGCCCCTGTGACAACGACCAGAACGCCGCTCGCGTTCCCAATGCTCCCCCCTGGCCTGCACGAAGATGGGATCTTCGCCACCCTGTAGTCAACCAAGGATTATCAAGCCGCTGCCAACTAATGTGACTGAAGTCACACATTCCCGTCTTTGCGGAAAGTTTGCCGACCCACCGGTTTGAGCCACTGCGCTGGCCGGTTCCCGGGCGGCCCGGCGCGCAGTGGACCGTCAGTTCCCGGCCAGTGGATGCGGACCGCCTTGATCGGCACGTCCGATTGTTAGCGTCCTGGCTTGGATTCGTGTTTCCAGTGATGACGCAGCGGGGGTACGGTGAAACTGGTTGAAAGGGACGAACACCTTCATGAGCTAGCAAGCTTGCTGAAGGTGTCGGCTACACGTAGCCGCGGCGGCCTGGTTCTTTTGGGCGGCCCGGTGGCGTGCGGAAAGACTCATCTTCTGGCCGCCGTGTGCGAGAACGCGGCCACGGCCGGCGCGCTGGTGCTGCGGGCCGTCTCCTCCGCCGCGGAGGAGTCGCTGCCCTACGGTGTGCTCTGCCAGCTGCTGGAGGATGCGCCCCTGCCCGCCGAAGTCGCCGACCTGGTCGGCCGGCTGGCGGGCGACTACGGCACCGGGGCCACGGACGACGGTGCGCCGCCGCACGCCGGGTCCGGTCCTGCCGTCGCCAAGACCTGTCAGCTGGTCAGCCGCGCGCTGCTGGACCTCGCGGCCCGGCAGCCACTGCTGATCAGCGTCGACGACATCCACCACGCGGACGACGAGTCCCTGCGCGTGCTGCTCACCCTGGCGCGCCGGATCGTGGCCGCGCCGGTCCTCATGGTGCTGACCGCCGACGAGGACCCGCACTCCAAGCCGGCGTTCCGGACGGAGCTGCTGCGCCTGCCGCACCTGCGCCGGCTCCACCTGGGCCCCCTGTCCCGCGCGGGCGTGGCGGAGCTGGTCCGGACCCGGCTCGGCGCGGACTCGGCCGCGTCGACGGACGAGTTCGTCGCGGCGAGCGGCGGCAACCCCGGTCTGCTGCGCGCGCTGATCGAGGACCACCAGGTGGCGGGCCGGGTACGGCGGCACGGCTACGGACACGCCGTGCTCGGCCAGCTGCGCCGGTGGGGCGAGACCACGGAGCAGATCGCGACCGCCCTAGCCGTCCTCGGACCGGACGCCACCCCGGCGGCCCTGGCCGAACTGACCGGGCAGCCCCGGGACACCGTCGACCACGCCCTGGAGGCGATGACCGCCGCGGGTCTGCTGCACGGCGGCGCCTTCCGCCACCCCGTGGCGCCCCGCGCCGTCATCGCCGACCTGACCACGTGGCAGCGCGCCCAGCACCACCGCGCCGCCGCGCGCACGCTACGGCGGCTCGGAGCCCCCGCCGACGCGGTGGCCCGGCACCTGGTCGCGGCCGGTCACCACACCGAACCCTGGGCGCTGGACGTGCTGCGGGAGGCGGCGGACCGGGCGGAGGCCCGGGGAGACGACCGGGTCGCCGCCGACTGCCTCGACCTCGCCCTGGAGGCGTGCTCCGCCGAACCGGAGCGCACGGCGGTGCGGTTCCGGCTGCTGCAGTCGGAGTGGCGCGCCGCGGACCGGTCTCCGACCCGGCATCTGGACAGCGTTGTCGACGGCGCCCGTGCCGGGCACCTGGACGCCGCCGACGCCGTCACCCTGGTCCGGCAGCTGCTCTGGCTGGGCCGGCTGGACGACGCCGGCCAGGTGCTCGCCCGGCTGGAGAACGGTCAGCGGCCGGCGAACGCCGAGGGCGCCGTCGTGGAACAGGCCCACCAGTGGCTGTCGTGGACGTACCCGGCGCTGGCCGGCCGGCGCCAGGCGGCCCGGCCCGCCGCCGCGCCGACGGCGCTGTCCGAGACCGACCCGTGGCTGGCGCAGTCGGCCTGCCTGGCCGACGCGCTGACCCACGCGCGCGTCCGTGAGGTGTCCGACCGCGCCGTGCAGGTCCTGGGCGACCTGCGGATGAGCCGGCGCAGCCCGTGGTCGGAGGAGGCGGGGCTGCTGGCGCTGTCCGTGCTGCTGGCCGAGGGCCGGACCGAGGAGACCCGCCGGTGGTGCGAGGACCTGGGCCCGGTGCTCTCCCCGGGCGGCGCGGCGCGCGGCCGCGCCCTGGCCCTGGCCGTCAAGGCCGAGGCGTCGCTGCGGCTCGGGGAACCCGCCGCCGCCGCGGAACAGGCCCGGGAGGCGCTCGGCCTGCTCCCGCCCGGCGACTGGGGCGTGGCGGTGGGCCTGCCCCTGGCCACGCTGCTGCTGGCCACCGTACGGCTGGGCCGCTTCGACGAGGCGGCGCAGTGTGTGACCCGGCCCGTGCCGGAGGGCCTGTTCAAGTCCCGCTGGGGGCTCGCCTACCTGCACGCGCGCGGGCACTACTATCTGGCGACCGATCACCACCGGGCCGCCCTCGCCGACTTCCTGGCCTGCGGCGACCTGCTGCGCGGTTGGGGTGCGGACGTGCCGGGGGCCGTGCCGTGGCGCACCGGCGCGGCCGAGGCATGGCTGCGGCTGGGCAACCACAGCCAGGTCAAGCGCCTGCTGTACGAGCAGCTCGGCCGTCCCGACGCCGGGGGCGGCCACAGCCGGGCGCTGGCCCTGTACGTCCTCGCGGTCGCCGGCCCGGTCGGCCGCAGGGTGCAGTTGCTCTCCGAGGCCCTGGAACTGTTCGAGGCAGCCGGCGACCGCTACGAGCAGGCCCGGGTGCTGACGGCGCTGAGCCTCGCGCACCACGAGCTGGACGACCGGCGCCGGGCCCGCATGCTGTTCCGCCGCGCCCGGCACATGGCGACCCTGTGCGAGGCGGAGCCGCTGTGCCGGCAGCTGCTCGCGGTGCCCGAGGAACTGCGCGGCGGCGCGGCGGAGCCGGAACCGGCGCAGGGCGTCACCGCGCTGACGGAGTCGGAGTTCCGGGTCGCGGTGCTGGCCGTCCGCGGTTACACCAACCGGGAGATCGCGCACCGGCTGTTCGTCACCGCCAGCACGGTGGAACAGCACCTGACCCGGGTCTACCGCAAGCTCGGCGTCAAGGGCCGCAAGGAGCTGCCGGCCGACCTGGAGTGGTCCGGCGCCGCGGCGGGCCGTTCGTCGCAGAACGCCGCGTGACGCGGACCCCGGCTCCTTCCCCCGTACCCGAAGTCCAGCCAGTCAGTCCAGCCAGTCAGGAGAGAGCAGGAAATGATCACGCTTACCGGCCGAACGGCCCTGATCACCGGCGCCGCACGGGGCCAGGGAGAGGCGGCGGCACGGCTGTTCGTCTCGCTGGGCGCACGGGTCGTGCTGGCCGACGTCCTGGACGAGGCCGGCGAGAAGGTCGCGGCCGAACTCGGTGACGCCGCCCGGTACGTCCGCCTCGACGTGACGGACGAGGAGCAGTGGACGCGGGCGGTGGAGACGGCGGTCGGCACCTTCGGCGGCCTCGACATCCTTGTCAACAACGCGGGCGTGTTCCACTCCCGGCTCATCACCGAGGAGAGCGCGGCGGACTTCACCCGGACCCTCGGCGTGAACCTGGTCGGCCCGTTCCTCGGCATACGCTCCGTCGTCGAGCCCATGCGCCGGGCGGGCGGCGGCTCCGTCGTGAACGTCTCGTCCGTCTCCGGGCTCAAGGGCGTCGCCGGCTCGGCGAGCTACGGCTCCTCGAAGTGGGGTCTGCGCGGCCTGACCAAGACCGCGGCCCTGGAACTCGGCGAGTACGGCATCCGGGTCAACTCCATCCACCCCGGGGTGATCGCCACCCCGATGAACGAGGGGATCGCGCCGCCGCCGGGAGCCGGCAACCACCCCGGGGTGGCGCTGCGCAGGGTCGGGCTGCCCGAGGACGTCGTCGGTCTCGTGGCGTTCCTGGCGTCCGACGTCTCCGCGTACCTGACCGGCGCCGAGATCGCCGTGGACGGCGGCTTCTCGGCCGGGCCGACCCCGCCGGTGCGCGCCACCGCCGGATGAACGACCGCCCCGGGCCGGGACGCCGTCGCGTCCCGGCCCGGGGCGGTGACCACCGGGTGGCCCGCTGGTGGTCGCAGGGGGGTCAGCGGGCCGTACCGCCCGCGAAGGCGAAGACGTCGCCGCTGTCGTAGGCGGACTTGACGCTCAGCAACCGGGCCAGGTTGTCCCCGAAGTAGGCGTGCGGCGCGTCCGGCAGGGCCGGGTCCGGGAAGTTGACGTAGGCGCCGCCGTTGGACTCCGGGTCCAGCACCGCGAAGCCTCGGTCGACCCAGTCGCGCATGGCCTGCTCCTCCTCCGGGTGCGGCGCGCCGTCGGGCACCAGGTTGGCGTACCCGATGAGGTACTCCGCGTCCCGGTGCCAGAACGCGGTCTCGCTGCGCCCGGCGTCGCGCACGGCGCCGTTGGCCGTGTTCATCCACAGGTACCGGGTGTGCCCGGTGCGCCGGTCGGCGTCGAACACCTCCAGGGCGCGGCCGAGCGCGGCACCGCCGAGCGGCCGGTCGAAGACCCGGTGCCGTTCCCGCTGGGTGCCGATCCGCTCGACGCGGGCGTCGTGGCCGTGGCCGACGCGGTGGCACTCTTCCGGGGTCATGCCCTCACAGCCGTAGACCCGCATCAGGACGTCGGCGTACGGCAGTTCGGCCACGTCCGTGGCCTCCGGGGTCGCTCCGGTCGCCGAGACGAACGCGCCGAGCGCCTCGTCGAGCAGTTCGCGCGATCCCCAGCACACCCCGGCGACCTGCACGAGAGGCACGGCGTCCGCGGCCGCGTCGGGCAGCACCACGAGCACCGAGGAACCGATCTCCCGGGGTGCCGAGGCGATCCACGCCTGCCAGGCCTCCAGGACGCGGTGCGCGTCCGGCCACGCCCACATCGTGGAGAAGTGGACGCCCTGCGGGGCGTGCACCGCCTCGGACTCGAACTCCACGACGACGCCGAAGCCGGCGCCGCCGCCGCGCAGCGCCCAGAACAGGTCGGGCTCCTCCTTCTCGGAGGTGCGGACGGTCCGCCCGTCGGCGAGGACCACGGTGGCCGACAGCAGCCGGTCGGCGGCGAGCCCGAACGTGCGGGACTGCAGGCCGATCCCGCCGCCCGTCACGAAACCGGCCGCGGCGACGGTGGGGAAGGTTCCGGTCACCAGCTGGTACGGGCCACCGCGCAGCGCGTTGACGCCGTCCACGGAGAGCAGGCCCGGTCCGAAACGGGCCGTCGAGCCGTCCAGCCGCACATGGGCGATCCGGGAGGTGTCCACGATCAGGCCGGGCCCGGACGAGGTACCCGTCAGGCTGTGCCCGCCGCTGCGGGGATGAACGGGAATACCGTGTGCCACCGCGAATGCGATCGCGGCCGCCACGTCGTCCGCCGACTCGCAGTAGGCGATTCCCCTCGGCTGAAAGCGGTCGAACTCCGCGAGGTGCAATTGCCTGGCCAGGTCGTATCCGGGGTCGGCGGGAAGCACGACGTCTCCCCGGAGCTGCGAGCTCAACCGTCCCCAGTCCGGGGCAGTCACGGTCATGGGTGTCCTTCGGATGCTGGTTCACATGGGGCTTTTCACCCGAGCGTAGGGAGCGGAAAACACGCCGGGCCACCCCTAAGTCCCCCCTGACTCGACGGGGCGGGAGGGCTAGGGGATGCCCCGGCCGGGGCGGGGAGTTCTACCTTTTCGAGCAGGACGATTTCGTGGCCGCACAGAGAGGGGCCGTCGTGTCCGCTCAGCAATCCGATACCGTCACCGAGGCCAACGCGGGAAATCCCGGAATTCCCCGGGAAGTCGCTTCCGAGCCGGCCGGGACGAGCCTCGACCTCGCGCTCGACGCCGCCATCGCCATCTTCACGGGCCGCCTCACCTCGTACGGCGGCACCCCGCACGACGGTGTCCCGGCCGGCACGGCACCGCGTACCGACCTCGTCTGGCGCCACCGCGGCCTGCTGCCGGAGTGACCGTGCCGGACGGACGGGGGCGCCCGGGTGATCCCGGGCGCCCCGCTGTTCGGTCCGGCGTCGAAGCCCGGTCACCCGGCCGCGTTCGCCGCCTCGGCCGCCAGCTCGTCGCGCAGGAACTCGGCCACGAAGGCCGGGGTCGGATAGTCGAACAGCAGCATGGCGTTGAGGGCGAGCCCGGTGGTCTCCACCAGCCGGTTGCGCAGTTCGACGGCGCTGAGCGAGTTGAAACCGGCCTCGAAGAACGGGCTGTCGCCGTGCAGGTCCTCGTCGAAGGTCTCGTCCGGGTTCTGCTCGGTGCGGGCCGCGGTGGCCTCCGCCACGACGAGGTCGACGAGGAGGGCGAGCTGCTCCTCGGCGCCGAGCCCGGCCAGCCGCTCCTGCAGGGCCCGCCGGGCCGCGTCCAGGGCCTCGGCGTCGGGATCGGCGGTGGGCTGCGTCTCGTCGGTGCTGATCGTCTCGGTGGTCACGGTGCCGGCCTCCAGCCAGTAGTCACGGCGCTGGAAGGCGTACGTCGGGAGGTCCACCCGACGCGCCCCGGGGAAGAGCGCCTTCCAGTCGATGGGAACGCCCCGGGTGAACAGCCCGCTCGCCGCGGTGAGCGCGGTCTGCGCGTCGGGGGCGTCGACGCGCAGGGCGGGGAGGAAGACGACGTCGTCGTCGGCCGCGTCCAGGCAGCCGGGGCCCAGCGCGGACAGCACCGCGGCGGGTCCCAGCTCCAGGAAGGTGACGGCGCCCCGGTCCCGCAGGGCACGGACGCCGTCGGCGAAGCGGACGGTGGCACGGACGTGCCGCACCCAGTAGTCCGGGGAGGTCAGGTCCTCCGGGGCGGCCGGGGCGCCGGTGACGTTGGAGATCACCGTCAGGCGCGGCTCCCGGTAGGTCAGTTCGGCGGCGACCTGCCGGAAGGGGGCCAGCATCGGTTCCATCAGCGGCGAGTGGAAGGCGTGGCTGACCGCCAGCCGCTTGGTCTTGCGGCCCAGTGCGGCGAAGTGCGCGCCGATCGCCTCGGCCTCGGCCTCCGCGCCGGACACCACCACGGACCGCGGCCCGTTGACGGCGGCGAGATCGACGCCGTCGGTGAGCAGGGGCCGCACCTCGTCCTCGGTCGCCTGTACGGCGATCATCGCGCCGCCCGCCGGCAACGCCTGCATCAGCCTGCCGCGCGCCGCCACCAGCCGGGCCGCGTCCGCCAGCGACCACACACCGGCCACGTAGGCGGCGGCCAGTTCACCGATGGAGTGACCGGCCAGGGCATGCGGCCGTACGCCCCAGGACTCGTAGAGGCGGTAGAGCGCCACTTCCACCGCGAACAGCGCCGGCTGGGTGAACTCCGTGCGCTCCAGCGCCGCCGCGTCCTCCAGGACGACCTCCTTCAGCGCCCGCGGCAGGTGCCGGTCCAGTTCCGCCGCGACCTCGTCGAAGGCCGCCGCGAAGACGGGGTGGGTGTCGTACAGCTCCCGGCCCATGCCGAGGCGTTGCGCGCCCTGGCCGGTGAACAGCACCGCGAGGCGGCCCTTGACCCGGCTGCCGCGGGCGATGCCCGGCAGCGAGCCCGTGGTGCCCTCGGCGACGGCCCGCACCTTGGCGCGCAGGGCGGCGAGGTCACCGGCGACGACCACGGTCCGCTCGTCGAAGGCGGTCCGGTGCAGCGCCAGGGTGGAGCCGATGTCGTACGGGTCGGCGGGGGCGTCCGCCGTGCCGAGGAACGCGTCGAGCCGGGCGGCCTGGCCGCGCAGCGCCTGTGCCGTCTTCGCCGACAGCACCCAGGCGACGGGCCCGGACGCCCGCACCGGGCCGGGACCGGCGGCCGGCTCGGGTCCGGCCTCCTCCAGCAGGACGTGCGCGTTGGTGCCGCTGATCCCGAACGACGACACACCCGCCCGCCGCGGCCGGCCCTCCTCCCGGGGCCAGGGGCGGGCCTCGGTCAGCAGCTCCACCGCGCCCTCGGACCAGTCCACCTTCGGTGTCGGCTCCTCCACGTGCAGCGTCTTCGGCAGCTCCTCGTGCCGCAGCGCCATCACCATCTTGATGACACCGGCGACACCGGCGGCGGCCTGCGCGTGCCCGATGTTGGACTTCAGCGAACCCAGCCACAGCGGCCGGTCCTGCGGACGGTCCTGGCCGTAGGTGGCGATCAGCGCCTGCGCCTCGATCGGGTCGCCCAGCACGGTGCCGGTGCCGTGCGCCTCCACCACGTCCACGTCGGCGGGTGCCAGGCGGGCGCTGGCGAGGGCCTGCCGGATGACCCGCTCCTGCGCGGGGCCGCTGGGTGCGGTCAGGCCGTTGGAGGCACCGTCCTGGTTGACGGCGGAACCCCGCACGACCGCCAGCACCGGATGCCCGTTGCGCCGCGCGTCCGACAGCCGCTCCAGGAGCAGCACGCCCGCGCCCTCGGCCCAGTTGGTGCCGTCGGCGGAGGACGAGAACGCCTTGATCCGGCCGTCGGCGGCGAGCGCCCGCTGGGCCGCGAAGCCCACGTAGGCGTCGGGCGTGGCCATCACGGCGAGCCCGCCCGCGAGGGCCAGCGAGCACTCGCCGCCCCGCAGCGCCTGCACCGCCATGTGCAGGGTCACCAGCGAGGACGAGCAGGCGGTGTCGACGGTGACGGACGGGCCGGTCAGGTCGTACAGGTAGGAGATCCGGCCCGACAGCACGCTGCCCGACCTGCCGAGGCCGAGGAAGGCGTCGACCCCTTCGGGCAGTTTGCGCACCCCGCTGGCGTAGTCGTGGTACATCAGGCCGGCGAAGACACCGGTGTCGGAGCCGCGGAGGGTGTGCGGGTCGACCCCGGCCCGTTCCAGCGCCTCCCAGACCAGCTCCAGCAGGATGCGCTGCTGCGGGTCGGTGCCGAGGGCCTCGCGTTCGGAGAGGCCGAAGAACCCGGCGTCGAAGGCGCCGGCACCGTGCAGGACGCCGGCCTCGCGCACGTAGGTGGTGCCCGGGTTGCCGGGCTCCGGGTGGTAGAGGGCCTCCAGGTCCCAGCCGCGGTCGGTGGGGAAGCCGGTGACGGCGTCGTGGCCGCCGGCCACCAGGGTCCACAGCTCCTCGGGCGAGCCGACCCCGCCCGGCAGCCGGCAGGCCATGCCCACGATGGCGACCGGCTCCTGGGCGGCGGCCGTGATGCGCTCGTTCTCCTGCCGCAGCCGCTCGTTCTCGGTGAGGGACGCGCGCAGCGCCTCGACGAGTCGTTCGTCGGAAACAGTCATGTTCTTCTCTCCCGGTCCGGGACCGAATCAGTTGGCCGAGCCGCTCAGGGCGCGCGCCACGAGGCTCTCCACGTCCATGCCGGCGATCAGCTCGGCCGCCGCGTCCCCGGCCGGCCCGGCGGACTGCGTCGTCTCCCCGGCCGGCGCCGTCGGCTGCGGCAGCCGCGGGGCCAGTGCCTCGTACAGGCGCCGGGCGAGCGCGGCCGGGGTGGGGTGGTCGAAGACGAGGGTGGCGCGCAGCCGCACCCCGGTCCGGGCGGCGAGCTGGTTGCGCAGTTCCACCGCGGTCAGCGAGTCGAAGCCCAGGTCCTTGAACGCCTGGTCCTCGGCCACCCGGTCGGCCTCCGCGAAGCCCAGCACACCGGCCGCCTGCTCGGTGACCAGGTCGAGCAGGGCCTCGTGCCGCTCCTCCTCCGACAGCGCGGCCAGCCGTTCGGCGAGCGAGCCGTCGGCGGGCGTCCCGGCCGCCTGCGCGGACCGGCGGGCCGGGGGCACCAGGGCGCGCAGCAGGGCGGGCACCCCGTCCTGCCCGGCGCGGGCGCGCAGGGCCGTGAAGTCGAAGCGGGCCGCGACGAGCACCGCCTCCGGGGTGCGCAGCGAGGCGTCGAAGAGCTCCAGGCCCTCGGCGCCGCGCAGCGGCCGCATGCCGCTGCGCCGCATCCGCTCGCGGTCGCTGTCGGAGAGGGCGTCCTGCATGCCGCCGCCCTCCTCCCACACGCCCCAGGCGAGGGAGGTGGCGGGCAGCCCCAGGGAGCGGCGGTGCTCGGCGAGCGCGTCCAGGGCGGCGTTCGCGGCGGCGTAGTTGGCCTGGCCGGCGCTGCCGACGGTGCCGGCGATGGACGAGTAGAGGACGAAGGCGGCCAGGTCCAGGTCACGGGTCAGCTCGTGCAGGTGCCAGGCAGCGTCCACCTTCGCGGCGAACACCCGCTCCAGCCGCTCCCGGCTCTGCGCCGCGATCACACCGTCGTCCAGCACACCCGCCGTGTGCACCACCGCCGTCAGCGGACGCTCCACCGACTCCAGCAACGCCCCCAGCGCCACACGGTCCGACACGTCACACGCCTCGATCCGCGCCTCGGCACCGAACCCGGCCAACTCTTCCACGAGTTCGGCCGCACCCTCGGCTTGCGCACCCCGACGGCCCACCAGCAGCAGATGCCGCACCCCGTGCTCCTCGGCCAGATGCCGGGCGACCAACCGGCCCAGCGTGCCCAGGCCACCCGTGACCAGCACCGTCCCCTCCGGATCGAGGGGCCGGCCGGACTCCGCAGCCGCGCCGGTCGCACGGGCGAGCCGGGGCGCGAAGGCGACGCCGTCCCGCAGGGCCAGCTGCGGCTCGCCCGAGGCGGCGGCCGCCGCGATCCGCCCCGGTGCGACGGTGTCGTCGGCGTCGACCAGGACGAACTGGCCGGGGTTCTCCGTCTGCGCGGAACGGACCAGTCCCCACACGGCCGCCGCGGGGTCGCCCGAGGTGGCCCCGTTCGTCCGCAGCACCAGGGTCGACGTCTCGGCCACCGGGGCCGCGGACCACTCCTGGACCAGCTGAAGGGCCCGCCCGGCCAGTTCCAGGGCGCGCCCGGGACCGTCCGTGGCCCGCGACCCGGTCAGGTCGGCGATGACGACGGCGGGGGCGTCGGCGCCGAGTGCGCCCACATCGGGGACGTCGGTGCCGAGCACGGCGAACGGGACGTCCTCGGTGCCGGTGCCGGCCACCGGTGTCCACTCGGTGCGGAACAGGGCGTCGAGGGCGCGGGACGCGTCGAGGTCCGTGGCCGACAGCGGGCGGGTGACGAGACCGCCGATGTCGGCGACGGGGGCGCCGGTCGGGTCGGCGAGGCTCAGGGAGATGCCGTCGGTGCCCTCGGGGACCGCGCGGACCCGCAGGGCGGTGGCGCCGGAGGCGTGCAGGGCGACGTCGTTCCAGGCGAACGGCAGCCGGACCCCGGTGTCCTGCGACGAGCCGCCGCACAGGCTGCCGATGTGCAGGGCGGCGTCGAGGAGTGCGGGGTGGAGGCCGAAGCCCTCGGCGGTCAGGCCCTCGGGCAGGGCGACCTCCGCGTACACCTCCTGCCCCTTCGTCCACACCGACCGCAGGCCCTGGAAGGCGGGGCCGTACTCCAGTCCTGCCGCGCGCCGGGCGTCGTAGAACCCCTCCAGAGCGACCGGCTCGGCCCCCGCCGGAGGCCAGGACCCGAAGTCGTACGACACTGCCGTCGGCGACTGCTCGGCCAGCGCACCGGTGACATGCCGCACCCACGGCGTCCCCGGACCGGCGTCCTGGGCCGCCGAGTACACACCCACCGACCGCCGGCCGTCCTCCACACCCCCCACGACCACCTGGACCCGCACCCCACCACTCGCCGGCAACACCAGCGGCGCCTCGATGACGAGTTCCTCGACCGCGGCCGCACCCGCCTCGTCACCGGCACGCACCACCATCTCCACCAGTGCCGCGCCCGGGACGAGAACCGTCCCGGCGACCACGTGCTCCGCCAGCCACGGATGCGTCCGCACCGACAACAGACCCGTCGCCAGCACCCCACCGGACTCCGGCAACGGGGTCGAGGCGCCGAGGAAGGGATGGCCGGCCGCGGCGAGCCCCAGCGCGGCGGCGTCGGAGCGCGTCTCCAGGGGGCGCAGCCAGTACCACTCGTGCTGGAAGGCGTACGTCGGCAGCTCCACCCGGCGCCCGCCCGGGGCGAGCGCGGCCGGATCGGCCGGGACGCCGGCGGCGAACAGCCGGCCCAGGGCGGTCACGGCGGCCCGCGGCTCGGGGAGGTCCTTGCGCTGGAACGGCACGAAGAGGGCGTCGCCGGTGGCGGACTCCTGCCCCAGGGCGGTGAGGACCCCGTCGGGTCCCAGTTCCAGGAACGCGGTGACGCCCTCCGCCTCCAGGACGGGGATCGCGTCGGCGAACCGGACGGCCTCCCGCACGTGCCGGACCCAGTACTCGGGCGAGGTCAGCTCCTCGGCCGCGGCCGGCTTGCCGGTCACGTTCGACACGACGGCGATGCGCGGCTCGTGGTAGGTCAGCTCGGAGGCGATCTTGCGGAACTCCTCCAGCATCGGCTCCATCAGCACCGAGTGGAAGGCGTGGCTGACGGCGAGCTTCTTGGTCTTGCGTCCCTGCCCGGCCAGCGCCTCGGCCACCCGCTGGACGGCGTCCTCGACGCCGGAGAGCACCACCGACACCGGCCCGTTGACCGCCGCGATGTCCACACCCTCGGTCAGCAGCGGACGGACCTCGTCCTCGGCCGCCTGTACGGCGATCATCGCCCCGCCCTCGGGCAGACCCTGCATCAACCGCCCACGCGCCGCCACCAGTCGGGCCGCGTCCGACAGCGACCACACCCCGGCCACATGAGCCGCCGCCAGCTCACCGATGGAATGCCCCGCCACGAAGTCGGGCCGCACACCCCACGACTCCACCAACCGGAACAACGCCACCTCGACCGCGAACAACGCCGGCTGCGTGAACTCCGTACGGTCCAACGCCTCGCCGTCGTCCCACACCACATCCTTCAACGACCGAGGCAGATACCGGTCCAGCTCCGCCGCCACCTCGTCGAACGCCTCCGCGAACACCGGATACGCCGCATACAACTCACGGCCCATCCCCACCCGCTGCGATCCCTGACCGGTGAACAGCACCGCCAGGCGTCCCGCCGAGACGGCCGCGGCATCGGCCGGCACCGCGCGCAGCGCCGCCACCGCCTCCGCGCGGTCGGCCGCCACGACCACGGCCCGGTGATCGAGAGCCGCACGGGTGGTGACCAGCGAGTACGCCACGTCCGACAGGTTCCGGTCCCCGGCTTCGAGATGGTCGGCGAGCCGTTCCGCCTGCGCCTTCAACGCCCGCGCCGAACGCGCCGACACCACCAACGGCACCGGACCCGTGAAGCCGGATTCCTGCTGGGGAACCTCCTCGGCGGGCGCCTCCTCGATCACCACGTGCGCGTTCGTCCCGCTCACACCGAACGACGACACACCCGCCCGCCGGGCTCGCGCCTCCTCACGCGGCCACGACCGCGCCTCGGTGAGGAGTTCGACGGCCCCTTCCGACCAGTCCACCTTCGGCGTCGGCTCATCCACGTGCAGCGTCCGCGGCAGCTCCTCGTTGCGCAGCGCCATCACCATCTTGATGACACCCGCGACGCCCGCGGCCGACTGGGCGTGGCCGATGTTGGACTTCAGCGAGCCCAACCACAGCGGGCGGCCCTCCGGGCGGTCCTGGCCGTAGGTCGCGATGACGGCCTGCGCCTCGATCGGGTCGCCGAGCGCCGTGCCGGTGCCGTGCGCCTCGACCGCGTCCACGTCCGTGGGGAACAGGCGGGCGTCGGCGAGGGCCTGCCGGATGACCCGCTGCTGCGAGGGGCCGTTGGGGGCGGTCAGGCCGTTGGAGGCACCGTCCTGGTTGACCGCCGTACCCCGCACGACCGCCAGCACCGGATGACCGTTGCGCCGCGCGTCGGAGAGCCGCTCCAGGAGCAGCAGGCCCGCACCCTCGGACCAGTTGGTGCCGTCGGCGGCGGCCGAGAACGCCTTGGCGCGGCCGTCCCTGGCCAGACCGCGCTGGCGAGAGAACTCGATGAAGCCGTCCGGGGTGGCCATGACGGCGACACCGCCCGCGAGGGCCATCGTGAACTCTCCGCCGCGCAGGGACTGTACGGCCAGGTGGATGGCGACCAGCGAGGAGGAGCACGCGGTCTCGACGGTGACCGCCGGGCCCTCCAGGCCGAGGGTGTAGGAGACCCGGCCGGAGGTGGCGCTGCCGGAGTTGCCGATGCCCAGCATGCCTTCGACGGACGGCGGGATGCGCTGCCCGATGGGGGCGTAGTCGTGGTGCATGACGCCGGCGAAGACACCGATGCTCTGGCCGCGCAGCCCGGTCGGGTCGAGGCCCGCGCGTTCGAAGGTCTCCCAAGAGGTCTCCAGCAGCAGGCGCTGCTGCGGGTTCATGGCGAGGGCCTCGCGCGGGGAGATCCCGAAGAAGCCCGCGTCGAACGCGCCGGCGTCGTGCAGGAAGCCGCCGTGCCGGGCGTAGGAGGTGCCGGGGTGGTCGGGGTCGTCGTCGAAGAGGGTGTCCAGGTCCCAGCCCCGGTTGGCGGGGAACTCGGTGATGGCGTCGGTGCCGTCGGCGACCAGCCGCCACAGTTCCTCGGGGTCCGTGACCCCGCCGGGGAGCCGGCAGGCCATCGCGACCACGGCGATCGGCTCGTGCTTCTGCTCCTCCACCTCGCGCAGCCGGTGGTTGGCCTTGCGCAGGTCGGTCAGGGTCTTCTTGAGGTAGTCGCGGAGCTTTGCCTCGGTCGTGTCGCTCATGTCTGTCTCCGTGTCCTTCGCTCTCCGTGTCGTCCGCTGCCGTCCGCTCAGGACAGACCGAGCTCGTTGTCGATGAGGCTGAACATCTCGTCGTCGCTGACGGAGTCCAGGTCGAGGTCGCCAGGGTCTTCGGCGTGGAGGCTCTCCCAGTGGGCGGTGAGGTTCTTGAGCCGCTGGAGGACCAGCTGGGCCTGCACGGCCCGGTCGGTCTCGTCGCCGTCCGCGCCTCCTGCCATCGCCCTCTCCAGGCGGTCCAGTTCGTCCAGGACCGACAGTTCCCCGGCGGTCTCGGGCGCCGCGGGCCGCAACTGCTCCTGGAGCAGGTCGACGAGGGCCGCGGGCGTCGGGTGGTCGAAGACGAGGGTGGCGGGCAGCCGCACGCCGGTGGCCTCGGTGAGCCGGTTGCGGAACTCGACGGCCGTGAGCGAGTCGAAGCCCATGTCCTTGAACGCCCGGTCCGCGTCGACGGTGGCCGGGTTGGCCACGCCGAGGGCCGCGGCCACCTGCACCCGCACCAGGTCCAGGAGCAGTTCGCCGCGCTCCTGCGGGGTGCGGCCCGCGAGCCGCTGCGCCAGCGACTGTCCGGCCGGTGCGGCGGCGGCCGTGGCGGTGCGCCGGGCCGCCGGCCGGACCACGCCGTGCAGGATCGACGGGATGCCGGTGCCGTCCGAGGCGCGTGACCGCAGTCCGGCCAGGTCCAGCCGGGCCGGGACGAGGAGCGCCTCGCCGGTGGCGAGCGCCGCGTCGAACAGGGCCAGACCCTCGGTGCCGGACAGGCCGAGCATGCCGTTGCGCTTGCTGCGCTCCAGCGTGGCGGCGTCCAGGGTTCCGGCCATGCCCTCGGCCCACATGCCCCAGGCCAGGGAGGTGGCGGGCAGCCCCAGGGAGCGGCGGTGCCCGGCGAGCGCGTCCAGGAACGCGTTCGCGGCGGCGTAGTTCGCCTGGCCCGGGTTGCCCAGGACACCGGCCACCGAGGAGTACAGGACGAAGGCGGCCAGGTCCAGGTCGCGGGTCAGCTCGTGCAGGTGCCAGGCGGCGTCTGCCTTGGGGGCGAACACCTTCTCCACGCGTTCCCGGCTCTGTGCGGCGATCACCCCGTCGTCCAGGACACCCGCCGTGTGCACCACCGCCGTCAGCGGACGCTCCACCGACTCCAGCAACGCCCGCAGCGCCGCACGGTCCGACACGTCGCACGCCTCGATCCGCGCCTGGGCACCGAACCCGGCCAACTCCTCGACGAGCTCGGCCGCACCCTCCGCCCGCGCACCCCGACGGCCCACCAGCAGCAGATGCCGCACGCCGTGCTCCTCGGCCAAGTGCCGGGCGACCATGCGACCCAGCGTGCCGAGGCCACCCGTGACCAGCACCGTTCCCTCCGGATCGAGGGGCCGGCCGGACTCCGCCGCGACGCCGGTCGCACGGGCGAGCCGGGGCGCGAGGGCAGCGCCGTCCCGCAGGGCCAGCTGGTCCTCGCCGGTGGCCAGCGCGGCCGGCACCAGGTCTACGGAGTCCTCCTCCAGGTCGACCAGGACGATCCGGCCGGGGTTCTCGGACTGTGCGGTGCGCACCAGTCCCCAGACCGCGCCGGCGGCCGGGTCGGTCACGTCACGGACCGCGCCCCGGGTGACGACGACGAGCCGGGAGCCGTCGAACCGCGGCTCGGCCAGCCAGGTCTGGAGCACGTCGAGCGTCCGGGCCGTCAGCTCCCGAGCGCGGGCGGCACCCTGTCCGAGCCGGTCCGGCAGGCCGGGTGCGTCCGACAGGTCCAGCAGGAGCCAGGCGGGCGCGGCCTCGGCCAGTGCGGTCACCGCCGGTCCGTCGGCGACCCGGGTGACCGTGGTGTCCGCCTCGCTCGGCAGCGCCACGGGCGTCCAGGTCACGTCGTACAGGTGGTCGTGGACCGGGGCGCCGGCCGCGCCGAGCTGTTCGGCACGGACCTCGCGCATGGTGAGGGTGCCGATGCCCGCGACGGGCGCACCGGTCTGGTCGGCGATCTCCAGCGTCAGTCCGTCGGGACCGGTGCGGGCCGCACGGACTCGCAGGGCCGTGGCACCCGAGGCGTGGAGCACGACGTCGCTCCAGGCGAAGGGCAGCCGCGTGGAGCCCGGCTCGGAGCCGTCGGCGGCGGGCAGCAGCCCGGTCGTCTGCAGGGCGGCGTCGAGCAGCGCGGGGTGGACGCCGAAGCCCTCGGCGGTCTGCCCCTCGGGCAGGGCGACCTCGGCGTACACCTCCTCCCCCTTCGTCCACACCGACCGGACGCCCTGGAAGGCGGGCCCGTACGCGTAGCCCGCGTCGAGCTGACGGTCGTAGAAGCCGTCGAGGTCGACCCGTTCCGCCTGCGCGGGCGGCCACTGGCCGAGGTCGAAGCCGGTGCCGGGGTCCTGGTCGGTGAGGAACCCGGTGGCGTGCCGGGTCCACGGGGCGTCGGCGTCCTGGGCGGCCGAGTGGACCGTGACCGGACGCCGCCCCAGCTCGTCGGGGGCCGACACCGACACCTGGATGCGCACCCCGCCGCTCGCCGGCAGCACCAGCGGCGCCTCGATGACGAGTTCGTCGACCGTGCCGGCCCCGGCCTCGTCACCGGCGCGCACCACCATCTCCACCAGTGCCGCGCCCGGGACGAGAACCGTCCCGGCGACCACGTGGTCCGCCAGCCACGGGTGCGTGCGCACCGACAGCAGGCCGGTGGCCAGTACCCCACCGGACTCCGGCAGTCGGGCGACCGCCCCCAGGAGCGGGTGGTCGGTGCCGGTCAGCCCGAGCGAGGCGGCGTCACGCGCGCCGCCCCAGGCCTCCGGCCAGTACCACTCGTGCTGGAAGGCGTAGGTCGGCAGGTCCACGCGGCGCGCACCGGTGCCGGCGAAGAGCGCCGTCCAGTCGACCCGCTGCCCGGCGGTGTGCAGCCGGCCGAGCGCGGTGAGCGCGGACTCGGCCTCGTCCCGGCCGCGCCGCAGCAGGGTCGCGAGGTGGGCGTCGGCACCGTCGAGGATCTCCTGAGCGAGGGCGGTGAGGACGCCGTCGGGCCCGGCCTCCAGGAACACCCGCACACCCTGCCCCTGCAGCGCCGCCACCCCGTCCGAGAACCGAACGGC
>NZ_JBEYXJ010000100.1:0-8001 GCF_040645015.1 Streptomyces sp. NPDC046881
TCCTTGCCCAGCACCCGCAGGCGGTCGGCCAGCAGGTGCTCGTACGCGGCTGCGGCGCCGGCCGCGCTCCCTGCACGCCCCCGCCACCGGGCGAGCTCGTGGCGGGTGGCCAGGGTGTCGGGGTGGTCCTCCCCCAGCACCCGCAAGCGGTCGGCCAGCAGCTCCTCGAACGCGGCTGCGGCACCGACTGCGTCTCCCGCCTCTCCCCGCCAGTAGGCGAGGTTGTGGCGGGTGGTCAGGGTGTGGGGGTGGTCCTTGCCCAGCACCCGCAGGCGGTCGGCCAGCAGGTGCTCGTACGCGGCTGCGGCGCCGGCCGCGCTCCCTGCACGCCCCCGCCACCGGGCGAGGTTGCTGCGGGTGGTCAGGGTGTGGGGGTGGTCCTCGCCCAGCACCCGAACTTGGTCGGCCAGCAGCTGCTCGAACGCGGCTGTGGCACCGGCCGCGTCTCCCGCCTCTCCCCGCCAGTAGGCGAGCTCGTGGCGGGCGGTCAGGGTGTCGGGGTGGTCGGGGCCCAGACGGTGGCCGGTGGTCTCGGTGAGGAGTTGGAAATGGGCTGCGGCGGCAGTGACCTGGCCGGCTTCGCCGAGGCTTCGTCCGGCCCGGTACAGCACCCCATGCGCGTCGGGCCGGTGCAGGGCGTCTTCGGCGGTGCGGGTGAGGGTGGTGGCATTGGCGCGCAGGGCCTGGGCGAGTTCGGTGTCGCGTTCGATGTCGGGCCAGGCGGCCAGGAGAGCGTCGGCGCTGGTGCCGGCGAGGTGGTCGTGCTGGTCGGGGGTGAGCGTTTCACGGGTGGCGCGCTGGATGAGCTGGTGGACGCGGACGGCCTGGTGCGGGGTGGCAGGGGTGTGGTCGATGAGGCTCAGCCGAGCCAGCGCCCGCAGAGCACCGACCGCCTCGTTCGCAGTGACAGACACGGCAGTCTTGTCCGGCTCGTCTGACCGAGGCGCGTTCTGAGGTGTTGCCCGCGAGCCGTTTTCGGTGCGGTGGCGGCTCAGATGGGCGAGGGCGGGCCCGCTGGTCAGGACGGTTTCGGGGATGCCGTTGGGGCTCAAGAAAGCGGCGAGCTGGAGCATCGGGCGGGCCAGACCGGCCGGGCGCAGGGTGTTGGCGCGGTCGACGGACAGCGACCAGGCTGCCGCCGCGCTCTGGGTCTGGCCGTCGGGCAGGACCTCGGGAGCGGCGTCGGCGAGCCGGGTGGCACGGTCGGCCAGCAGCCTGCGGTAGGCGGCGGCGCTGATGCCGGCGTCGATGAGGTAGGCGGCGGCTTGCGACAGTGCGAGCGGCAGGTGCCCTAAATCCTGGGCGAGCGCGGTGAGCTGTTCATCGGGCTCGTGGCGCTCACGGGCGCCCAGTGCGGCGGTGAGGTAGGCGAGGGATTCGGCCTCGGTGAACAGCCCGACCTTGATCAGACGGCCGGCCAGGGCGGCGTCCTGGCGGCGGGTGGTGACCAGGGTCCGGCCGTGCGGGCCGGTCGGCGGCCACAGCCCGTTCAGGTCGGCCGGGTCGGTGACGTCGTCCAGGACGACCAGCCACCGGCACGACGCGGTGTTCGCCTTGGGTTCCAGCCAGGCCAGGAACGCGCGGGCGGCCGTTTCCCGGTCCGCGGGGTCGGCGCCCAGGATCTCCACGGCGGCCTGCGCATACCCCGAGGCGGCCGCGGTGGCGTTGCTCGCGGTGATCCACACCAGCACGTCCAGTTCACCGGCCTGCCAGGCGGTGCGGGCGTAGTCGGCGGCCAGCTGGGTCTTGCCCACTCCGCCCATTCCGGCCAGCACCTGCCCGTGGACCGTGTCCTGCCCCACCAGGACCGCGGCCTGTCCACCCGTGAGTGCTTCACGCAGCCGCACCACTTCGGCACGGGTCTGGAAGCAGCCCGCCCGCGGCGGGATCACCCCCACCTGATGCGGCCACACGGCCGTAGGCCGCCGTGTTCCGTAATAGTGATGGTGGTCGCCCTTGCCCGTGACCGGGCCGGTGAACACACCACCACGGAAATCGACGTGGTCCCCACCCTCAGCGCCGTACCGCGCCTCCCCGCCCGCCACCAAGCCCCCTCGAACACGGTCGGATCCAGCATCCCGACCGTACCCGCGCACCCACCCCGGCCACCGGCTGTTCCCGACACAGAGCAGACCCGAAACAAACGCAGATTCCCCCAGACGTCCCCCAGCAGCAGCACGCAGAAGCAAACCCGCAGGTCACAGATAACGGACTCAGCCCGCTGTAAATGGGCCGGGCAGGTCTCTGCGCCGCCCAGGGCGGCAGGCTGAGGTGGAGCCGTGGGTTTGAGCGAGGCAGGCTTGGTGCATGAGGTCGCTCTTGCGCTCACCCGCGTGGCCTGGAGCAGGAGGTCATCACCGGGTCCTCTTCGCGCTGCTGCGGTGCGTGCCCTTCCTGATCGCGCTGGCTGTGCTGGTCATCGAACTCACGCCTGCGCACTTCATCTACACAGGCCCCTTTCTCACGGCGGTGCCGGCGCTGGCGGCAGTGGCGTTGGGGCCCAAGGGCACCACCGCGGCGGCGGTCCTCGCGTTGGCGATCAGTGTGACCACCGCGACGCACAACGGGGCGTGGGGTACCCAGCAGGTCTACAGCAACTTCCTGGCTCTGATCCTGGTTTCCGTTGCTGGGTTCATCACCAGCCGCGCCATGCAGGAGCGCAGGCAGAGAGAACTGGACCGGGTCCGCCGCATCGCCGTTGCGGCCCAGGATGTCGTGCTCCGGCCTGTGCCCTCGCAACTGGGCCCACTGCGGGCCGGCAGCCTGTGCCTTGCGGCTGGGACGGGGGCACGTGTGGGCGGTGATCTGTACGAGGCCGTGCAGACGCGGTACGGCGTACGGATGATCGTCGGAGACGTCCGGGGCAAAGGACTGTCCGCAGTTCGGGCCGTCGCGGCGGCACTGGGAGCGTTCCGGGAGGCCGTGCACTATGAGGACGACCTGGTAGAGGTCATGAACCGCTGCGCGGCTGCGCTTCGACGAGAAGTCGCCGTCCCGGGTGCATATGGGCAGGAGGTTCTGCTGGAAGGGTTCACCACGGCCCTCATCGCGCAGGTACCGGACGAACCCGTGGTGCAGCTGGTCAATCGTGGACATCCACCACCGCTGCTGCTGCACCGGGGCAGGGCTTCACCACTCATGCCGAGTTTGCCGTCGCCGCCCCTCGGCCTCGAGGACCTCATCACCGACCTGCCCGAGAAGCCTGAAAGCTATGCGTTCCTCCCCGGTGACCGTCTGCTGCTGTACACCGATGGCGTGATCGAGGCCCGCAACCGCGAAGGCAAATTCTTCGCTCTGCCGGAGGCCGTGGAGGGGATGGGTGTCGACCCGAGCCCACCGGAATTCCTGGAGCAACTGCACCGGGCGTTGATTCGTCACACTGGCGGCGACCTGGCGGACGATGTGGCGATGATCCTGGCTGACCGGCGCGGCGGTGGCCACCCATCACCTTCCGGTGGGGCAGACGTGGGGTGACCGTCGTAGTCGGCGGGGAACCGCAGCTCGGAGGTCGTCCTTTGCACGGTCTGTAAATCTGCCGGCTCAGCCTTCCCAGGTTCGAATCCTGGCGCCGCCACACGGGGCCTTCGTCGTACTCGGGCCTCCCCTGTACGGGCCTCCTGGGACACGCGGCCGTCCCGCGCGCCTCCCCGTGCAGAAGCGCCGCCGGGCCCGGTGTCAAAGCTGGCGCCCGGCGCCACGCCCGGCGGTCGGTGCGGCTGTGGGTGCGATGGTCGCGCTTCTCTGCGAGGCCACTAGAATCGAACGTGTGAACGAGGACCGTCCGCTGACGCGTCTCGACATGCTGCGGTTCGCCCGCCGCGTCGTCGAACACCAGGCTGCCCGGCAGCTCGCGTTGATGGACCGGTGGATCGCCGACGAGGAGCGTCGGGAGGCCGAGCGGCAGCGCCGTCTCGCCGTCCGGCAGGCTGCTCCGGAATGGGCGATCGAGCGGGGCCTGAACGGCCGGAGCGCGGTCTACGTCCACGTCGGCGGCTGTACGGGCGCCGGCGGGCGGGCGAAGGGCGTCGGCCGGGAGCAGGCGGTACGGGCCCTCACCGACGGAGGAGTCCCCGCGTGCCCGCTGTGCCGGCCGGACACCGCGCTGGGGATTCTCGAATGACCGGCCCGGGTGCGGGCCCGACCGGTCCGGAAGATGCTGGAGCCATGGCCGGGAAACGTCCCATCGTCGTGCACCTGCCGTCCCCGACCGGCGGTCGCCGGGTGCGGGTGGACGGCGAGATCCTCGGCCTCGCGCACAGCGTGCGGGACCTGGTGGAGTTCCTCCGCCGGGCGGGGCTGGAGATCGAACCCGAGGAGGTCGCCGAATCGCCGCTGATCGACTGGCGCGGAGTGGGCCCCGACCGGTGGGAGGCGGAGACCCGGACCTGACCGGCCACCGCTCGCGCCCGGGCGCAGGCGCGCACGCGGCCCGCCCCGGGCACACTGACGGCATGTCCTCCCGACGCAGAACCTGTCCCGTGTGCCGCCGCGAGATCGCCGTCGTCGCGGGCCGCTTCGCACGTCACGACCCGCCCGGCGCGCGGGACAGCGCCGAACTCCTCTCCTGCGCGGGATCGCGGCAGCCGGCGCAACTCGGAGCGGTGCAGCCCTCGTTGGACGGCTACACCGTGCCGGACTTTCCCGGGCAGCTGCCGCTCTTCTGACGCCCAACGGGCCCGCAGTGCGGTGTTCCGACGGGCCGGCAGCGCGTGGCAGGGTCCCTACGGGCCGGCAGTGCGCGGGAGTGTCCCTACGGGCCGGCAAGCCCGCAGGAGTCCCCAACGGGCCGGCAGCGCGGCGGCGGGGCGCGGTGCGGGGCCGTCCGACGGCCCGTCAGCGGGTCTGTGCGCGCAGGTGTGCGGGTGGTTCGACAGGTCAACGGCCGGCGGCCGGGCTCAGTTCCCGGCCACCGACTTCACCGCGACCGACACCGGCGCCGAACCGCTGATCAGCTCCAGCGTGAGACCGGCCGTCGCCGGCGTGTCCACCAGCTCCGCGAGGACAGCCGCCACGTCGTCCCGCGGGACCGTGCCGCGTCCCGTGTGCGCCTCCAGCCGGACCAGCCCGGTACCCGCGTCGTTTGTCAACGAGCCCGGGCGCAGGATCGTCCAGTCGAGGGCGTCCTGCCGGGTGACGTACGCGTCGGCCTCGCCCTTGGCCCGCAGGTACGCGTCGAACACGTCGTCCCCCTGGTGCGCGGGATCCGCGCCCATCGAGGACACCACCAGGAAACGACGCACGCGCGCGCGTACGGCGGCGTCCGCGAACAGCACCGCCGCGCCCCGGTCCACCGTGTCCTTGCGGGCCGCGCCGCTGCCCGGGCCCGCGCCGGCCGCGAAGACCGCCGCGTCCGCGCCCTGCAGATGCGCCGCGACCTCCTCCACGGAGGCGGACTCCAGGTCGAGCAGGACCGGTTCGGCACCCGCCGCCCGGAGATCGTCGCCCTGTCCGGGGTTGCGGATGATGCCCGCCACCTCGTCCCCGCGCGCGGAGAGCAGACGCTCCAGCCGCAGCGCGATCTGACCATGACCACCAGCGATGACAATGCGCATGATTCCGACCGTACGCCCGAAGGGCCGCATCCGCCGCACGAGTTAACCGGCGGTGGCAGGGCCCGAGGTGCCGGGCGCGCGCCTCTCCGGTCGCGCCTCCCGGGGAGGCAGCCGGCGCACGGCCCCGCTGTACCCGCCCAGCGCGTGCGCCTGCACCGGCCCAGCGCACGCCCCGCTCCACCCGCCCGGCGTACGCACGAGCCCGCACGCCTGGCGTACGCACGACACCGCACGCCGCCCAGCCCGCCTCGCTCCACACGCCCGCGCCCAGCCCGCGCCCCCGGCATGCACTCCCCCCGCACCCCCGCCAGCCGCTCAGGACAGCTCCCCCCGCCCCTGCCGTGGCAGCCCCAGCTCCGCTGCCGCCGCCGAGTTGCAGTACTCGCGTACCGCGCTCGTACGGGCCACCACCCGCCCCCGGTGCACCACGATCCGGCTGTACGCCAGGGACAGCGCGCCGGCCAGATGGTCGCCGCGTACGGCCAGCAGCTCGGCAGGGAAGCCCGCCTCCACGCGGACCTCCGGCAGTCCCAGTACCGCGCGAGAGGAGGCGCACACGGCGTCGTAGGCGTCCTCGGGGCGCAGTCCGTGGGCGGAGGCGAGGAGGTACGCGGCCTCCAGGGGGTCGCCGCGGCCCACGGGGTTCGAGACGTCGCGCAGGGCGCCGCTGCCGGCCGCCACCCGCACCCCGGCCGCGCGCAGCAGCCGTACCGGTGCCGCGCCCCGCCGGTCGGCGCCGCCGCAGCCGCCCTGGGGGAGGCACACCACCGTCACGCCGGCCGCCGCGAGCTGGTCGGCGACGCGGGCGGCGGCCTCGGCGGGCAGGCGTGCGAGACCGGCGCACGGTCCGATCGTCACGCCCGGGCGCAGGCCCCCCGCCATGGCCGCGAGCCGGGACAGCCGGGCCGGATCGGCGGCGTCCGTGTGCAGGTCCACCGGGCAGCCGTGTTCGGAGGCCACCTCCAGGACGGCCTCCACGTAGCCCGTGGGATCCGGATCCAGGTCGGGGCAGCCGCCCACCACGGAGGCGCCCATCTTCAGCGCGTCGCGCAGCATCGCCAGCCCGTCGGCGCCGGCCACCCCGGTCAGCAGCCGGGGCATCGCCACCGTCGTCAGCTCCGCCAGCCCGCGCAGCGACCGCCGCGCCTGGAGCACCGCGCCCAGCGCGCCCAGGCCCTGCACGTCCCCCACGCGCACGTGCGCGCGGAGCGCCGTCGCCCCGTGCCCGAGCTGCAGCAGGGCCGCCTCCGTCGCCCGGCGCTGAACGTCCTCGGGGGCGTACGACGCCGGGCCGGGGCGCTCGGCGGTCAGCGCCGTGTCGCCGTGGGCGTGCGGTTCGGCCGGGGCCGGCAGCAGCAGGTAGCCGCTCAGGTCCACGCGCGTGACGCCCTTCCGGGCCGGGCCCGGGGTGAGGCTGCCGGTCGTACCGACCGCCTCGATGCGTCCTCCGCCCAGCCGTACGTCCACGGTCCGGCCGTCGGTGAGCCGCGCCCCGCAGAGCAGGAGGGCGGCCGGGTCGGACGATCCCGAGGACCCCGACGAGTTCGACGGCGGGTGCGGCTGCGGCTGGCTGTCGGGCATCGCGCTCCAGGGTGGGGCCGGGGGCTCGGGCGGGCTGGCGTGAAGGATCCGGGCCGTCGGCCGGCCCATGATCACGCAGAGTGAGTCGAGCCTAGGGTGGCGAGCCGCGCAGGACGCGCAGGAGCGCAATAGTCGTACCGGCGTGGCCCGCCCCGGGCGGTACGCGGGCTCGTCCGCGCGCGTGGCGGACGCCGCGCCCGGCGACGCGCACGTGTACGCGCGCGTGCAGAGCGGTGACGGGCGGCGTCGCAGGGGGCCTCCGGAGACCGCCGGGAGGCCCGGGACGAGGGGGGCGGCGGGCGGCGGGATACGGATTTGGGTGAACGGCGGCAGACCGTGTAATGTCTTCATCGCTCGCCCCAATAGCTCAGTCGGCAGAGCGTCTCCATGGTAAGGAGAAGGTCAACGGTTCGATTCCGTTTTGGGGCTCTGGTGTGAGAGGTTCCCGTCGCGAGGCGGGAGCTGATCTCATCAAAGCGGTGTAGCTCAGTCGGTAGAGCAAGCGGCTCATAATCGCTGTGTCACCGGTTCAAGTCCGGTCACCGCTACTGACAGTAGCCGATTGCGGGGTCGGTCCTTCGATCGGCTACTCTTTCTTGCGTTGAATTAGTCCACCCGTTCGTCTTAGGAGCACTCACGTGGCTGCCACCGACGTCCGCCCGAAGATCACGCTGGCCTGCGTGGAGTGCAAGGAGCGGAACTACATCACCAAGAAGAACCGGCGTAACAACCCGGATCGACTTGAGATGAAGAAGCACTGCCCGCGTTGCAACGCGCACACCGCGCACCGCGAGACGCGATAAATCAGGCTCGTCCGTGAGGCCGTCCCCTTCCGAGGGGGCGGCCTCACGGCGGTTTACGCGGTCCG
>NZ_JBEYXJ010000100.1:8011-30610 GCF_040645015.1 Streptomyces sp. NPDC046881
GCAAACATAAAAAACCGGCGCGGCCGGCCGCGCCCCCCCCCGCGGGGGGGCCCCCCCCCACGGCGTTTTACGCGGTCCGTCGCCCACGGTGCCTCGTCGGCCCCGTGCGCATTCCATGACCGGTTTCCCGCTAATTTGGGGCCATCACAGCAGAGATCAGGAGGTGCCGGGCCATGGCGCTCGACCAGTCCTTCGTGGGACGGACCTACCCGCCCACCGCGCCCTACGAGGTGGGCCGGGAGAAGATCCGCGAGTTCGCCGAGGCGGTGGGCGAGACCAACCCGGTCTACACGGACCCCGAGGCCGCCAAGGCGCTCGGCCACCCCGATGTGATCGCCCCGCCGACCTTCGTGTTCTCCATCACCTTCCGGGCCGCCGGGCAGGTCGTCCAGGACCCGCAGCTCGGGCTGGACTACAGCCGCGTGGTGCACGGCGACCAGAAGTTCGCCTACGCCCGCCCGGTGCGCGCCGGCGACCGGCTCACGGTCACCTCCACGATCGAGGGCATCAAGTCCCTCGCGGGCAACGACATCCTGGACATCCGCGGTGAGGTGCACGACGAGGCCGGCGAACACGTCGTGACCGCCTGGACCAAGCTCGTGGCCCGTGCGGCCGAGGAGGCGTGAGGACCCGATGACGGCGAAGATCGCGTACGACGACGTCGAGGTCGGCACCGAGCTGCCGGCCCAGACCTTCCCTGTGACCCGCGAGACGCTGGTGCGCTACGCGGGCGCCTCCGGGGACTTCAACCCCATCCACTGGAACGAGAAGTTCGCCAAGGAGGTGGGCCTGCCGGACGTCATCGCGCACGGCATGTTCACCATGGCCGAGGCGATCCGCGTGGTCACCGACTGGACCGGGGACCCGGGCGCGGTCGTGGAGTACGGGGTCCGCTTCACCAAGCCCGTCGTGGTCCCGAACGACGACCAGGGTGCCCTGATCGAGGTCAGCGGCAAGGTTGCGGCCAAGCTGGACGACAACACCGTGCGGGTGGACCTGACGGCCATGAGCGGCGGCCAGAAGGTGCTGGGCATGTCCCGGGCGGTCGTACGACTCGCCTGACGGCCGTGGTGCGGAAGTAAGGGGCGTTCTCCAGGCGGGGCGCCCCTTACGCGTACGTCCCCCCCAGGCGGTGCGCCCTTACGCGTACCTCCCGACGGCACCCTTGACCAAGTTAGTGATTGAGTACTAACTTACTCGCATGCCCAGGATGAGCGCAGAGGAGCGGCGCGAAAGCGTCATCCGCGCCGCGACCGCCGAGTTCGCGCGCGGCGGATACCACGGCACCTCCACGGAGGCGATCGCCAAGCGGGTCGGTGTCTCGCAGCCGTACCTGTTCCGGCTCTTCCCGGGCAAGAAGGCGATCTTCCTCGCGGTGGCCGAACGCTGTGTGGAGGACACCATCCGGACCTTCGAGGAGGCCTCGAAGGGGCTGCGGGGCGAAGAGGCCCTGCACGCCATGGCGAACGCGTACACCAAGGTCATCGCGGAGCGGCCCGAGCGGCTGCTGATGCAGATGCAGATGTACGTCGCCGTGTCGGCGGCCGAGGAGGAGGGCGACCGCGAGTTCGGCGAGAAGGTGCGGGCCGGCTGGATGCGGTTGTGGGACACCGTGCACCTGCCGCTCGGCGCGGACGTCACCGAAACCACCGTCTTCATGGCGTACGGGATGCTCATCAACTGCCTGGTGGCCATGGGTTTTCCGCCTGAGCACCGGGTGTGGGAGGGCCTGTACCCGTCGGCCCGGCTCAAGCAGCGCCCGGAGGCGTGAGCGCGGCAGGGAGGGGCGGCCTTTTTCACGGCCGCAAAAGTTAGTCATCAATAACTAACTAGTCATCACCCACTGGGGGAGCGATGTCACAGCAGACAGCACCATCCGGCACCACCACATCCCGCGCGCGGGCGGTGTGGGCTCTCGTCATCACCAGCGTCGCCGGCTTCATGGCGGCCCTGGACAACCTCGTCGTCACCACCGCCCTGCCCTCCATCCGGGAGGACCTCGGCGGGGCGCTGGACGACCTGGAGTGGACCGTGAGCGCCTACACGCTCACCTTCGCCGTCCTGCTGATGTTCGGCGCCGCGCTCGGCGACCGCTTCGGCCGCCGCCGGCTCTTCATCGCCGGACTCGCCGTGTTCACCGGCGCCTCCGCCGCCGCGGCCATGGCACCGGGCATCGGCTCCCTGATCGCCGCCCGAGCCGTCCAGGGCGTCGGCGCGGCCGTGATGATGCCGCTCACGCTGACCCTGCTGACCGCGGCCGTGCCCGCCGCCAGGCGCGGCACGGTGTACGGCATCTGGGGCGCCGTCAACGGGCTCGCCGTCGCCTCCGGGCCGCTCATCGGCGGCAGCCTCACCGAGCACGTCTCCTGGCACTGGATCTTCTGGCTGAACGTCCCGCTCGGGCTGGCCGCGTTGCCGCTCGCCCGGCTGCGCCTGGCCGAGTCGTACGGCGCCGGCGCCCGGCTCGACATACCCGGCACGCTGCTCGCCAGCGGCGGGCTCTTCGGGATCGTCTACGGCCTGGTCCGCGGCCCCGCCGACGGCTGGACCGACCCCGTGGTGCTCACCGCGCTGAGCGCGGGCGGGGCGCTGCTGGCGGGCTTCGTCGGCTACAGCTCCCGCGCGGCCGCCCCGATGCTGCCGATGCGGCTGTTCCGCTCGCGGGCCTTCGCCGGCATCAACGCGGCCAGCCTGCTGATGTTCGTCGGCATGTTCGGCTCGATCTTCCTGCTCAGCCAGTACATGCAGGGCGTCCTCGGCTACTCGCCCACCGAGGCGGGGCTGCGGATGCTGCCGTGGACCGGCATGCCGATGCTCGTCGCCCCCGTCGCCGGCATCCTCTCCGACCGGATCGGCGGCCGGCCGGTCGTCGCAGCGGGCCTGTTCCTGCAGGCCGCCGGCCTCGGCTACATGGCCTGGGTGGCCACCGCCGACGCCTCCTACGCCGTGCAGCTGCCCGCCCTGATCATCAGCGGGGTCGGCATGGCCCTGTACTTCGCACCGGCCGCGAACCTGGTCATGTCCAGCGTCCGCCCGCAGGAGCAGGGCATCGCCTCCGGCGCGAACAACGCGCTGCGCGAGGTGGGCGGCGCGCTCGGCATCGCGGTCATGTCGTCGATCTTCTCGGCGCAGGGCGGCTACGAGTCCGCGCAGAGCTTCGTGGACGGCCTGCGGCCGGCCCTGGTCACCGGCTCGGCGGTGGTCGCCCTGGCCGCGGTCGCGGCCCTGGTGATCCCCGCCCGCCGCGGCGCCGGACAGCCCGCCACGGCGGCCGGACAGGCACCCGAGCCGGTCCTCGAAACCGCCTCCCGCTGATCCGGCCCCGGCGGACGTGACATATCCGGCCGGCAGCACCGCGCACGCGCGCGTGGACCGTCCGTACCTCCGACGGTCCACGCGCGCGTGCGTGCCTTTGCGGGTCCGCGTGGTTCACGTGCCGGCGTCCGGCCCGTGGGGCGAGGTGCGGGCGCGGGGCTGTCGGAGGTGTCTCGTAGTCTTGGGCGCGTGCAGGTACTCCACGATGCCCCCCTTGCCCCGCTGACCACCTTCCGGCTGGGCGGCCCCGCGACCCGGCTGGTGACCGCCACGACCGACGCCGAGGTGATCGCCGCCGTCCGTGAGGCCGACGACAGCGGGACACCGCTGCTGGTCATCGGCGGGGGATCGAACCTGGTCATCGGCGACAAGGGCTTCGACGGCACCGCCCTGCGCATCGCCACGCGCGGGGTCGAACTGCGCGGCAGCACCCTGGAGCTGGCGGCCGGCGAGGTGTGGACCGACGCCGTCGCCCGCACCGTGGAGGCCGGGCTCGCCGGGATCGAGTGCCTGGCCGGCATCCCCGGATCCGCGGGCGCCACGCCGATCCAGAACGTCGGCGCCTACGGCCAGGAGGTCTCCTCGACGATCACGGAGGTGATCGCGTACGACCGGCGGGCCGGCGAGACCGTCACGCTGACGAACGAGGAGTGCGCCTTCTCGTACCGGCACAGCCGCTTCAAGGCCGATCCCGAGCGCTATGTCGTGCTCCGGGTCCGATTCGAGCTGGAGGACGCGGGCGGGCTGTCCGCGCCGGTCCGGTACGCCGAGGCGGCCCGCGCCCTGGGGGTGGAGCCCGGCGACCGGGTGCCGCTGGCCGACGCGCGCGAGACCGTGCTGAAGCTGCGCGCCGGCAAGGGCATGGTGCTGGACGCCGAGGACCACGACACCTGGTCGGCCGGGTCCTTCTTCACCAACCCGATCCTCACCGAGGAGCAGTTCGCCGCCTTCCACGCGCGTGTGCGCGAGCGGCTGGGCGACGGCGTCGAGCCGCCCGCCTACCCGGCGGGGGAGGGCCGCAGGAAGACCTCCGCGGCCTGGCTGATCGACAAGGCGGGCTTCACCAAGGGCTACGGCAGCGGCCCCGCGCGCATCTCCACCAAGCACACCCTCGCCCTCACCAACCGGGGCGGCGCCACCACGGAGGACCTGCTGGCCCTGGCCCGCGAGGTGGTCGCCGGGGTCCGCGAGGCCTTCGGGATCACGCTGGTCAACGAGCCGGTGACGGTGGGCGTGAGCCTCCAGCCGTAGCGCGGACCGGCCGGCGGCAGGGCCGGCCGCCGGCTCAGTAGGCCACCCCCACCCCCTGCTTCAGGGTCTCCCCGGCGTCGATCATCGACAGCATCGCGTGCGCGACGTCCGCGCGCGCGATGAAGCGGCCCCGGGGCGGGAAGCCGCCGACGACGGTGCGGTAACGGCCGGTGAGCGGCTTGTCCTGCAGGCGGGGCGGCCGTACGGACGTCCAGTCCGTGCCGCTGCGGGCCAGCTCGGCCTCCATCGCGCGCAGGTCGGCGTAGACGTCCCTCAAGACCGCCGACACCAGGCCCCGCACCCCGCGGTCCAGGGGACCGTCGCCCACCGGGGCCGGGCCGACCGGGCCGGCGCTGACCACCAGCAGCCGGCGGACGCCCTCCGCCTCCATGGCGGCGAGGACCGTACGGGTCAGCCGGGTCGCCACCCCCGCGTCCCTGCGGTTGCGCGCGCCCAGGCCGGACAGGACCGCGTCCCGGCCCCGGACCGCGCCGCGCAGCGCCTCCGGGTCGGTCAGGCCGCTGCGGACGACCTCCAGGCGGTCACCGGTGACGGCGAGCCGGGCCGGGTCGCGGACGACCGCCGTGACCTCGTGACCGGCGTCCAGGGCCTGGCGGACCAGCTCCCGGCCGATCCCTCCGGTGGCGCCGAAAACAGTGAGCTTCATGGTGACTACCGACTTTCTGGCCGCGACTCCCGCCGCGACTCTCCGGCGGCAAGGTGGTGGGTGAGTACTCACTCACCCTGTGCCCGTCTAGAGTGAGTAAGCATTCACTCACCCGTCAAGGCCCGATTGGAGCCCCATGGAGACGAAGCCCGCACGGGTCCGCATCCTCGACGCCGCCCACGAGCTGATGCTGACCGTCGGACTCGCCCGCGCCACCACCAAGGAGATCGCCCGCGCGGCCGGCTGCTCCGAAGCGGCCCTCTACAAGTACTTCGACAGCAAGGAAGAGCTGTTCGTGCGGGTCCTCACCGAGCGCCTGCCCCGGCTCACCCCGCTGCTGGACAGCCTCGTCGCCGGCACGGGCCGCGGCACACTGGAGGAGAACCTCACCGAGATCGCCCGCCAGGCCGCGCTCTTCTACGAGCAGAGCTTCCCGATCGCCGCCTCCCTGTACGCCGAGACCCAGCTCAAACGCCGCCACGACGACGCCCTGCGCACCCTCGGCTCCGGCCCGCACCTGCCCCTCGAGGGCCTGGACGCCTACCTCCGCGCCGAACAGGCCGCCGGCCGGGTCCGCGCCGACGCCGACACCTACGCCGCCGCCTCCCTCCTCCTGGGGGCCTGCGCACAGCGCGCCTTCGCCTACGACGCCACCGAGAGCGGCGAACGCCCGCCCGTGGACGCGTTCGCCAGCCGGCTCGTCCGGACCCTGCTGGGCGGAATCTCCGTGGCGGACCGGCCCTGAGGGCCGCCACCGTCCGGCCGGGACCCGTCAGACCGCCGGGCGGGCCAGCCAGTCGTCCACGCCGGCCAGCAGCCGCGCCTTGACTTCCTCAGGGGCGGTCGAACCGCGCACCGACTGCCGGGCCAGCTCCGCCAGCTCGGCGTCCGTGAAACCGTGCGCGGTGCGGGCGATCTCGTACTGGGCGGCCAGCCGGGAGCCGAACAGCAGCGGGTCGTCGGCGCCGAGGGCCATCGGGACGCCCGCCTCGAAGAGCGTGCGCAGCGGGACGTCCTCCGGCTTCTCGTACACACCGAGCGCCACGTTCGAGGCCGGGCACACCTCGCAGGTCACGCCCCGGTCGGCCAGCCGCTTCAGCAGCCGCGGGTCCTCGGCCGCGCGCACCCCGTGCCCGATCCGCGCGGCGTGCAGGTCGTCCAGGCAGTCCCGGACCGACGCCGGGCCGGTCAGCTCACCGCCGTGCGGCGCCGACAGCAGACCGCCCTCCCGCGCGATGTGGAACGCCCGGTCGAAGTCCCGCGCCATGCCCCGCCGCTCGTCGTTGGAGAGCCCGAAGCCGACCACGCCCCGGTCCGCGTACCGCACCGCCAGCCGGGCCAGCGTGCGCGCGTCCAGCGGGTGCTTCATCCGGTTCGCGGCGACCAGCACCCGCATGCCGAGACCGGTCTCCCGGGACGTCGTCTCCACCGCGTCCAGGATGATCTCCAGGGCCGGGATCAGACCGCCCAGCCGGGGCGCGTACGACGTCGGGTCCACCTGGATCTCCAGCCAGCCCGAACCGTCCTTCAGGTCCTCCTCGGCGGCCTCCCGGACCAGGCGCCGGATGTCCTCCGGCTCGCGCAGGCAGGAGCGCGCCGCGTCGTACAGCCGCTGGAAACGGAACCAGCCCCGCTCGTCCGTGGCCCGCAGCTTCGGCGGTTCCCCGCTGGTCAGCGCCTCCGTCAGCGCGTCGGGCAGACGGACGCCGTACTTGTCAGCCAGTTCCAGGACCGTCGCCGGCCGCATCGAGCCGGTGAAGTGCAGGTGCAGATGGGCTTTCGGCAGCTCAGAGAGATCACGTACACGCTCCATTCCCAGATCCTGCCGTACGCCACCGCCGTCCCGGTAGCCGTTTCCCCTTTCGTGGTCTTGCTCGCACACAGAAGCGGGCCGCCTCCCCGGAGGGAAACGGCCCGCACGCGCGCGTGGACGCCGGGAACTAGTCCCGGGCCTCCGCCAGCAGCTTCTGCATCCGGCTCACGCCCTCGACGAGGTCCTCGTCGCCGAGCGCGTACGACAGCCGCAGGTAGCCCGGGGTGCCGAAGGCCTCGCCCGGGACGACCGCGACCTCGGCCTCCTCCAGGATCAGCGCGGCCAGCTCGACGGTGTCCTGCGGGCGCTTGCCGCGGATCTCCTTGCCGAGCAGCGCCTTGACCGAGGGGTAGGCGTAGAAGGCGCCCTCGGGCTCCGGGCAGACCACGCCGTCGATCTCGTTGAGCATCCGGACGATCGTCTTGCGGCGCCGGTCGAAGGCCTCACGCATGGTCGCCACGGCCTCCAGGCCACCGGAGACGGCGGCCAGCGCGGCCGCCTGGGCGACGTTGGAGACGTTCGACGTGGCGTGCGACTGGAGGTTGGTCGCGGCCTTGACGACGTCCTTCGGGCCGATGACCCAGCCGACCCGCCAGCCGGTCATGGCGTACGTCTTCGCCACGCCGTTGACCACGATGCACTTGTCCCGCAGCTCGGGCAGGAGCGCCGGCAGGGACACCGAGACCGCGTCGCCGTAGACGAGGTGCTCGTAGATCTCGTCGGTGAGCACCCACAGGCCGTGCTCGGCGGCCCAGCGGCCGATCGCCTCGGTCTCGGCCTCGGAGTACACCGCACCGGTCGGGTTGGAGGGGGAGACGAAGAGGACGACCTTCGTCTTCTCCGTGCGCGCCGCCTCCAGCTGCTCCACCGAGACCCGGTAGCCGGTCGTCTCGTCGGCGACGACCTCGACCGGGACACCGCCGGCCAGGCGGATCGACTCCGGGTACGTCGTCCAGTACGGCGCCGGGACGATGACCTCGTCGCCCGGGTCGAGGATCGCGGCGAACGCCTCGTAGATGGCCTGCTTGCCGCCGTTGGTGACGAGGATCTGGGAGACGTCCGGCTCCCAGCCGGAGTCGCGCAGCGTCTTCGCGGCGATGGCGGCCTTCAGCTCGGGCAGGCCGCCGGCCGGGGTGTAGCGGTGGTACTTGGGGTTCTTGCAGGCCTCGACGGCCGCCTCGACGATGTAGTCCGGGGTCGGGAAGTCGGGCTCACCGGCGCCGAAGCCGATCACCGGACGCCCGGCGGCCTTCAGGGCCTTCGCCTTGGCGTCCACGGCGAGGGTGGCGGACTCGGAGATCGCGCCGACTCGGGCGGAGACCCGGCGCTCGGTGGGAGGGGTTGCAGCGCTCATACGGCCCATCGTTCCAGACCGGAAATGCGCCCGGCACACTGGTTTCACAGACTGAACAGGAAGGGTCGAGGCGTGAACACGGGTCCGAATCCGGCCTCCGGCCAGGACGATCTTTGGCCAGGCGCCCCCGGACGGGCGCTTTCTGTTCGACGCCGGGCCGAGGACCACGTACACTCTCACCTCGTTGGCCTTCAGCAGCCGCGCCCGAGCCGGTGCACACCGAGCACCCGGTCGGATGCGGTACGTTGGGGGACACACAAAGGGTCGTAGCTCAATTGGTAGAGCACCGGTCTCCAAAACCGGCGGTTGGGGGTTCAAGTCCCTCCGGCCCTGCTACACACACCGCCAGGATGTGTGCGCATGTACGTACAGCAATGCACCGCCGTGCGGCTCAGAAACCGGGCGCGGCACGGCCACGACCCGGGACCAGGTGAGGACAATGACGGACGCCGTGGGCTCCATCGACACGCCTGATGCCCAGGACGAGGTGCCCGAGTCCAAGAAGAAGGTCCGCAAGGGCGGCAAGCGTGCCAAGAAGGGCCCGCTCAAGCGCCTGGCCACCTTCTACCGCCAGATCATCGCGGAACTCCGCAAGGTCGTCTGGCCGACGCGCAACCAGCTGACCTCGTACACCACCGTGGTGATCTTCTTCGTCGTCATCATGATCGCCCTGGTGACCGTGATTGACTATGGGCTCAACCACGCGGCCAAGTACGTCTTCGGCTGAGCCAAGAGCGAAGGGCGCCGTGGCACCGGCGCCCGTTTTCGCATGTTCCACCCCTATGTATCCAGGAAGAAGCAGCCATCGTGTCTGACCCGAACCTGAACGACGACGCCATTGAGCCCCGCGGGCTGGCTGCCGAGACGGTGGATGACGAGCTCGACATCGTCGAGGGCGCGGACGAGCAGGACGAGTTCGAGGCTGCCGAGGCCGAGGCGGGTGAGCCGGCCGAGGAGGCCGCCCTGCACGTCGAGGACGAGGACGATGAGGCCGACGAGGAGGCCGCCGTCGCCGAGGCCGGCGAGGAGGCCGCCGAGGAGGAGCCGGCCGCCCCGGTGGACCCGGTCCAGGCCCTGCGCGAGGAACTGCGCACCCTGCCCGGCGAGTGGTACGTCATCCACACCTACGCCGGCTACGAGAACCGCGTGAAGACCAACCTGGAGCAGCGCGCCGTCTCGCTGAACGTCGAGGACTACATCTTCCAGGCCGAGGTGCCGCAGGAAGAGGTCGTCCAGATCAAGAACGGCGACCGCAAGACGATCAAGCAGAACAAGCTGCCGGGTTACGTCCTGGTCCGCATGGACCTGACCAACGAGTCCTGGGGCGTCGTCCGCAACACCCCGGGCGTCACCGGCTTCGTCGGCAACGCCTACGACCCGTACCCGCTGACCCTGGACGAGATCGTCAAGATGCTCGCCCCGGAGGCCGAGGAGAAGGCCGCCCGCGAGGCCGCCGAGGCCGAGGGCAAGCCCGCCCCGCAGCGCAAGGTCGAGGTCCAGGTCCTGGACTTCGAGGTCGGCGACTCGGTCACCGTCACCGACGGCCCGTTCGCCACGCTCCAGGCGACCATCAACGAGATCAACCCCGACTCCAAGAAGGTCAAGGGCCTGGTCGAGATCTTCGGCCGCGAGACCCCGGTCGAGCTGTCCTTCGACCAGATCCAGAAGAACTGAACACGTCTGCCGAGAGCGCCCCGCCGGTGAGCACCGGGCCGGGGCGCTCTCGCCGTGTACGGCCCGCCGCCCTCGGCGCCGCGGCCGCCCTCGTACTGCTGGCGGCGGTGTACGCCCTGTGCCTCCCGGCGGCCTGGCTGCGCAGCGAACTGCGGGACGCGGAGCCGGCCACGGCCACCTTCCACGGCGGCACGTGCGTCCTCGGCCGGTGCAGCGTCACCTTCCCGCTGGCCGGTGAGGAGGTGACGGCCGCCCTCCCGCTCGGCACGCGCGCGCGTGGGCACGCCGAAGGTGACACCGTGGAGGTACGGCACGCGCCCGGGGAGCCGCGGCGGGTCGTGCTCGCCGAGGACACCGGACGCGGCACCGTGGCCGCGCTGCTCGCCGTACCGGGCGGAGCGACCGCGATCACCCTGTGGGCCGCAGCCGTGTACCTGCGTGGCCGACGGCCTCAAGGCCCCGCGCAAGCCGCCTGACCAGCGCGATTTCTTGTCTGGTGGGGACAGCGGCTATCGTGGTGCGGTATGCCATCTGTGTGATCTTGCCCCCATGGGTGCAGGTCCAAGGCGCGGATGGCTCAACCTCTCAGTAAGGACCCGGAGAGAGCATGCCTCCCAAGAAGAAGAAGGTCACGGGGCTCATCAAGCTCCAGATCAACGCCGGTGCGGCGAACCCCGCTCCGCCGGTCGGCCCCGCGCTCGGTCAGCACGGCGTCAACATCATGGAGTTCTGCAAGGCCTACAACGCCGCGACCGAGTCGCAGCGTGGCTGGGTCATCCCGGTGGAGATCACGGTCTACGAGGATCGCTCCTTCACCTTCGTCACCAAGACGCCGCCGGCCGCGAAGATGATCCTCAAGGCCGCGGGTGTCGAGAAGGGCTCCGGCGAGCCGCACAAGACCAAGGTCGCCAAGATCACTGAGGCGCAGGTCCGCGAGATCGCCCAGACCAAGATGCCCGACCTCAACGCGAACGACCTGGACGCCGCGTCGAAGATCATCGCCGGCACCGCCCGCTCCATGGGCATCACGGTCGAGGGCTGAACCCACCCCCAGCAGTCCATGCGGCCGTAGCCGGTCGCACGTGGCAGGGCCTGCTCGGCCCGGATACCACGACTCCTTTCAGAACACACAGGAGCAAGTTGTGAGCAAGCGCAGCAAGGCTCTCCGCGCTGCGGACGCCAAGGTCGACCGGGAGAAGCTCTACGCCCCGCTCGAGGCCGTCCGTCTCGCCAAGGAGACCTCCACGACCAAGTTCGACTCCACCGTCGAGGTCGCCTTCCGTCTGGGTGTCGACCCGCGCAAGGCCGACCAGATGGTCCGTGGCACCGTGAACCTCCCGCACGGCACCGGTAAGACCGCCCGGGTCCTGGTCTTCGCGACCGGCGACCGTGCCGAGGCCGCGCGTGCCGCGGGCGCCGACATCGTCGGCGCCGACGAGCTGATCGACGAGGTGGCGAAGGGCCGTCTGGACTTCGACGCCGTCGTCGCCACCCCGGACCTCATGGGCAAGGTCGGCCGCCTCGGCCGCGTCCTCGGCCCGCGTGGTCTGATGCCGAACCCGAAGACCGGCACCGTCACCCCCGACGTCGCCAAGGCCGTCACCGACATCAAGGGCGGCAAGATCGAGTTCCGCGTCGACAAGCACTCGAACCTGCACTTCATCATCGGCAAGGCGTCCTTCGACGACGCCAAGCTGGTGGAGAACTACGGCGCCGCGCTGGAGGAGATCCTCCGTCTGAAGCCGTCCGCCGCCAAGGGCCGCTACATCAAGAAGGCCGCGGTCAGCACCACCATGGGCCCCGGCATCCCGGTCGACCCGAACCGCACCCGCAACCTCCTCGTCGAGGAGGACCCGGCCGCCGTCTGAGCCTGAGGCTCGGAGCAGCAGCCGCGTCAGGGACGCGTAAAAAGGGCGGGCCCTGGAACCTTGTAGGTTCCGGGCCCGTCCTTTCTGTGTGCGACCTTTCGTACGACTGTCAGTGGCCTGGATTACGGTGCAGGCACGCGACATGCAATAGGGGTGGGAGTAGATGAACAGCACTACCGTGCGCAGGGCGGGTCTTTCCATAGCGGTCGTGGCCGCGCTGACCGGGGTGGCCGCCTGCGGCTCCTCCGACTCCGACAAGGACGGCGGCAAGGCGGCCGGCAAGACGGTGACGCACGTCAGCCCCATCGCGGCCCTGCGCTCCGCCGAGAAGTCCACCGACAACGCCGACTCGGCCAAGGTGCGGTCCACGACCTCGGTCGGCGACCTCATGTCGATGACCGCGAACGGCGCCCTCACCTGGGGCGACGGCCTCAAGGGCAACCTCACCATCACGTACACCGGCGGCCAGATGGCCGAGATGATGAAGAAGGCCGGCACCTCGTCGATGGAGGCCCGGTACCTGCCGGACGCCTACTACGCGCACATGAGCGACGCCTACGCCCAGCAGGCGGGCGGCGGCAAGCACTGGATCAAGTATTCCTACGACGACCTCGCCAAGCTCGGCGGCGCGTCCGGCTCGTACATGAAGGACCAGATCCAGAACGCCACGCCGAACCAGTCCGTGAAGCTGCTGCTGGCCTCCGGTGACGTCAAGAAGGTCGGCGAGGAGACGGTCTCCGGCGCGCACACCACGCACTACTCCGGCACGGTGAACGTCGCCGACCTCGCCGGCAAGACCAGCAACCTGAGCGCCGACCAGCTGTCCGCCCTGAAGAAGCAGCTCAGCCAGGCCGGCGTCACCACCGACACCGTCGACATCTGGATCAACGACCAGGACCTGCTGGTCAAGAAGTCCGAGAAGGCGAACACGTCCAACGGCGTGATGACCAACACGACGTACTACACCGACTACGGCGCGAAGGTCACCGCCGAGGCGCCGCCGGCGAGCGACACCAAGGACTTCGCGGACATGATGAAGTCCGGCGGCCTCGCGTCCGGCGGCACGGGCACCAGCTCCTGACGTCTCACGGGGGATGTGCCGTGGAGCCGGGCCCGGCCTGGGGCGCCCTGAGGGGCCCCGGCCGGGCCCGGTGGCGGTACGGGCGGCCCGGCGCCGCCCAGGCCGCCACGGAGCGCCGTACGGACGGGCAGGGGCCCGGCGCCCCTGCCTCGTCCGGCCCCGTCACCCCGCCGTCCGGCCGTGAACCGGTCGATTTGCTCGCGGGAGCCCCCGTCCCGTACTCTCTTGCAGAAGCCAAAGACCGCTGGTCGTTGCCGTGCGCTCGAACGAGGGTGCGGTGGCCGAAGGATCCGCTGAAAAGTGGGCGACCCGCGCAGGTGACTGTGGAAGAACTCCCGGAGTGCGCGCGCCGAGCGCGTGTGCGGCCGGTCGAGTCCGCCCCGTGCGCCTGCGCCGGGGCGTTTCGTTTTACCCAGTCCTCCTTCGGGTCCGCGCGGTCCGAATCACCCGGAAGGAGGCCGAGGCTCTATGGCGAGGCCCGACAAGGCTGCCGCGGTTGCGGAGCTGACGGACAAGTTCCGCAGCTCCAACGCCGCCGTGCTGACCGAGTACCGCGGTCTCACCGTGGCGCAGCTCAAGACGCTGCGCCGGTCGCTCGGTGAGAACGCCCAGTACGCCGTGGTGAAGAACACGCTGACCAAGATTGCGGCCAAGGAGGCCGGGATCACGCTGGAGGACCAGCTCTTCGCTGGCCCGACGGCCGTCGCCTTCGTCACCGGTGACCCGGTGGAGTCGGCGAAGGGTCTGCGTGACTTCGCCAAGGACAACCCCAATCTCGTCATCAAGGGCGGTGTCCTGGAGGGCAAGGCCCTCTCCGCCGACGAGATCAAGAAGCTTGCGGACCTCGAGTCCCGCGAGGTTCTGCTCAGCAAGCTGGCCGGTGCCTTCAAGGCGAAGCAGTCCCAGGCTGCCTCCGTCTTCCAGGCTCTGCCGTCGAAGCTCGTCCGCACCGTGGACGCGCTGCGCGCCAAGCAGGCCGAGCAGGGCGGTGCCGAGTAATTCGGCTCGCTTTCTGACCCGCACCAACGGCGCGGGTCGCAGCGGGCCGACGTACGCCCGCCTTACCCAGTACATCCGGCACCTGCCGATTTGAGTGGAAGGACCGCCATCATGGCGAAGCTCAGCCAGGAAGACCTGCTCGCCCAGTTCGAGGAGATGACCCTCATCGAGCTCTCCGAGTTCGTGAAGGCCTTCGAGGAGAAGTTCGACGTCACCGCCGCCGCCGCCGCGCCGGTCGTCGTCGCCGGTGGTGCCGCTGGTGGCGCCGCCGCCGAGGCCGAGGAGGAGAAGGACGAGTTCGACGTCATCCTCACCGGCGCCGGCGAGAAGAAGATCCAGGTCATCAAGGTCGTGCGTGAGCTGACCTCGCTGGGTCTGAAGGAGGCCAAGGACCTCGTCGACGGCACCCCGAAGCCGGTCCTCGAGAAGGTCAACAAGGAGGCCGCTGAGAAGGCCGCCGAGTCCCTCAAGGCCGCGGGCGCGTCCGTCGAGGTCAAGTAAGACCTTCGCGACCGCCACAACGGCCCCCTAGGGCTGTAACGCGAACGCACCGAAGGGCGATCATCCATCCGGGTGGTCGCCCTTCGGCGTTCCCCGGGGCCCGGCTGGGCTGCCTTGCACCTCTGTTCGTGAGGGGTAAGGTGATCTTCGTCGTGTCTCCCGGAGCTCCGGTTCCGGCAAGGAACCCTTGACGAACCGCACGCAGCGCGCAATTCTCAGGACGCGTCGTCACAACGATCCGGATCCGAGGCATGGATCGACGACGAAGAGGGCAGTATGAACGTGCGTTGAGGGCAGGTATGCCGAGGGCGTTGAAGAGGGCGTTGAGGACAACGAGGGTCTTCCAGAACCCGCACTGGACATCAGTGTGCCAAGTGGCTACACTGACCCTTTGCGCTGCCTGTTAGCTGTCCCCTGCCCGTCACCAGGGGTCTGCCCTCACTTGAGCACAGTCGACCGAAGCCCCCCTGACCTGGGGTTTCCGTCCCTGTGTGCGGGAGAGGGACCGGTACGCGCGTAGTGAGTCCGAGCCCTCGGAAGGACCCCCTCTTGGCCGCCTCGCGCACTGCCTCGACCGCGAATACGAACAACGGCGCCAGCACCGCCCCGCTGCGCATCTCCTTTGCAAAGATCAAGGAGCCCCTCGAGGTTCCGAACCTGCTCGCGCTGCAGACCGAGAGCTTTGACTGGCTGCTCGGCAACACCGCCTGGCAGACTCGGGTCGAGGAGGCTCTGGAGAACGGTCAGGACGTCCCCACCAAGTCCGGTCTGGAGGAGATCTTCGAGGAGATCTCCCCGATCGAGGACTTCTCCGGGTCGATGTCGCTGACGTTCCGGGACCACCGCTTCGAGCCGCCGAAGAACTCGATCGACGAGTGCAAGGAGCGCGACTTCACGTACGCCGCCCCGCTCTTCGTCACCGCCGAGTTCACCAACAACGAGACTGGCGAGATCAAGTCCCAGACCGTCTTCATGGGCGACTTCCCGCTCATGACGAACAAGGGCACTTTCGTCATCAACGGCACCGAGCGTGTCGTGGTGTCGCAGCTGGTCCGTTCCCCCGGTGTCTACTTCGATTCCTCGATCGACAAGACGTCCGACAAGGACATCTTCTCCGCCAAGATCATCCCGTCCCGGGGTGCCTGGCTGGAGATGGAGATCGACAAGCGCGACATGGTCGGTGTCCGCATCGACCGCAAGCGCAAGCAGTCGGTCACCGTGCTGCTGAAGGCGCTCGGCTGGACGACCGAGCAGATCCTCGAGGAGTTCGGCGACTACGAGTCGATGCGCGCCACCCTGGAGAAGGACCACACCCAGGGCCAGGACGACGCGCTGCTCGACATCTACCGCAAGCTGCGTCCGGGCGAGCCCCCCACGCGTGAGGCCGCGCAGACGCTGCTGGAGAACCTCTACTTCAACCCCAAGCGCTACGACCTCGCCAAGGTCGGCCGCTACAAGGTCAACAAGAAGCTGGGTACGGACACCCCGCTGGACGCGGGCATCCTGACCGTCGAGGACATCATCTCGACGATCAAGTACCTGGTGAAGCTGCACGCCGGCGAGACCGAGACCACCGGTGACAACGGCGAGACGGTCGTCGTCGAGACCGACGACATCGACCACTTCGGCAACCGTCGTCTGCGCAGCGTCGGCGAGCTCATCCAGAACCAGGTCCGTACGGGTCTGGCGCGTATGGAGCGTGTCGTCCGCGAGCGGATGACGACCCAGGACGTCGAGGCGATCACGCCGCAGACCCTGATCAACATCCGGCCGGTCGTCGCCTCCATCAAGGAGTTCTTCGGCACCAGCCAGCTGTCCCAGTTCATGGACCAGAACAACCCGCTGTCGGGTCTCACCCACAAGCGCCGTCTGTCGGCTCTTGGCCCGGGTGGTCTCTCCCGTGAGCGGGCCGGCTTCGAGGTCCGTGACGTGCACCCGTCGCACTACGGCCGTATGTGCCCGATCGAGACGCCGGAAGGCCCGAACATCGGTCTGATCGGCTCGCTCGCCTCCTACGGCCGGGTCAACGCGTTCGGCTTCGTCGAGACCCCGTACCGCAAGGTCATCGACGGCCAGGTCACCGACGAGGTGGACTACCTGACCGCCGACGAGGAGGACCGCTTCGTCATCGCGCAGGCCAACGCGCCGCTGACGAACGACCTCCGTTTCGAGGAGAGCCGCGTGCTCGTCCGCCGTCGTGGCGGCGAGGTCGACTACGTCGGCCCCGAGGACGTGGACTACATGGACGTCTCGCCGCGCCAGATGGTGTCGGTCGCGACCGCCATGATCCCCTTCCTCGAGCACGACGACGCCAACCGTGCCCTCATGGGCGCGAACATGATGCGCCAGGCCGTTCCGCTGATTAAGTCGGAGGCCCCGCTCGTCGGTACCGGCATGGAGTACCGCTCCGCCGTCGACGCCGGCGACGTCGTCAAGGCCGAGAAGGCCGGTGTGGTCCAGGAGGTCTCCGCGGACTACATCACCACCGCCAACGACGACGGCACGTACATCACGTACCGCCTGGCCAAGTTCGCCCGCTCCAACCAGGGCACCTCGGTCAACCAGAAGGTCATCGTCAACGAGGGCGACCGCGTCGTCGAGGGCCAGGTCCTCGCCGACGGCCCGGCCACCCAGAACGGCGAGATGGCCCTGGGCAAGAACCTGCTCGTGGCGTTCATGCCGTGGGAGGGTCACAACTACGAGGACGCGATCATCCTGTCGCAGCGCCTCGTGCAGGACGACGTCCTCTCCTCGATCCACATCGAGGAGCACGAGGTCGACGCCCGTGACACCAAGCTCGGCCCCGAGGAGATCACCCGGGACATCCCGAACGTCTCCGAGGAGGTCCTCGCCGACCTCGACGAGCGCGGCATCATCCGCATCGGTGCCGAGGTCATCGCCGGTGACATCCTCGTCGGCAAGGTCACCCCGAAGGGTGAGACCGAGCTGACCCCCGAGGAGCGCCTGCTGCGCGCGATCTTCGGTGAGAAGGCCCGTGAGGTCCGTGACACCTCGCTGAAGGTGCCGCACGGCGAGACCGGCAAGGTCATCGGCGTGCGCGTCTTCGACCGCGAGGAGGGCGACGAGCTGCCGCCGGGCGTGAACCAGCTGGTCCGCGTCTACGTCGCGCAGAAGCGCAAGATCACCGACGGTGACAAGCTCGCCGGCCGGCACGGCAACAAGGGTGTCATCTCGAAGATCCTGCCGATCGAGGACATGCCGTTCCTGGAGGACGGCACCCCGGTCGACATCATCCTCAACCCGCTGGGTGTGCCGTCCCGAATGAACCCGGGACAGGTCCTGGAGATCCACCTCGGCTGGCTCGCCAGCCGCGGCTGGGACGTCTCCGGCCTCGCCGACGAGTGGGCCCAGCGCCTGCAGGCCATCGGCGCCGACCAGGTCGCCCCCGGCACCAACGTCGCCACCCCGGTGTTCGACGGTGCGCGCGAGGACGAGCTGGCGGGTCTGCTGCAGCACACCATCCCGAACCGGGACGGCGAGCGCATGGTGCTCCCGACCGGTAAGGCGCGGCTGTTCGACGGCCGTAGCGGTGAGCCGTTCCCGGACCCGATCTCGGTCGGCTACATGTACATCCTCAAGCTGCACCACCTGGTCGACGACAAGCTGCACGCCCGGTCGACCGGCCCGTACTCGATGATCACCCAGCAGCCGCTGGGTGGTAAGGCCCAGTTCGGTGGCCAGCGGTTCGGTGAGATGGAGGTGTGGGCCCTCGAGGCCTACGGCGCCGCGTACGCCCTCCAGGAGCTGCTGACCATCAAGTCCGACGACGTCACCGGCCGCGTGAAGGTCTACGAGGCCATCGTCAAGGGCGAGAACATCCCCGAGCCCGGCATCCCCGAGTCCTTCAAGGTGCTCATCAAGGAGATGCAGTCGCTCTGCCTCAACGTGGAGGTGCTGTCCTCGGACGGCATGTCCATCGAGATGCGCGACACCGACGAGGACGTCTTCCGCGCTGCGGAGGAGCTCGGCATCGACCTGTCCCGGCGCGAGCCGAGCAGCGTCGAAGAGGTCTGACGGGAGTCCGGCGGGGCCCTCACCCACAGGGCCCCGCCGACCCCCAGGCCCCCGTATCAGACCACAGACTTTCGACCCTGAGAGGGATTGACGCATAGTGCTCGACGTCAACTTCTTCGACGAGCTCCGGATCGGCCTGGCCACCGCTGACGACATCCGTCAGTGGAGCCACGGCGAGGTCAAGAAGCCCGAGACCATCAACTACCGCACCCTCAAGCCCGAGAAGGACGGACTCTTCTGCGAGAAGATCTTCGGTCCGACCCGGGACTGGGAGTGCTACTGCGGCAAGTACAAGCGCGTCCGCTTCAAGGGCATCATCTGCGAGCGCTGTGGCGTCGAGGTCACGCGCGCCAAGGTGCGCCGTGAGCGGATGGGCCACATCGAGCTGGCCGCGCCCGTCACGCACATCTGGTACTTCAAGGGTGTCCCGTCGCGCCTCGGCTACCTGCTGGACCTGGCGCCCAAGGACCTCGAGAAGGTCATCTACTTCGCGGCGTACATGATCACGTACGTCGACGAGGAGCGCCGTACCCGCGACCTGCCCTCCCTGGAGGCGCACGTCTCCGTCGAGCGCCAGCAGATCGAGAACCGCCGGGACGCCGACCTGGAGGCCCGCGCCAAGAAGCTCGAGGCCGACCTGGCCGAGCTGGAGGCCGAGGGCGCCAAGGCCGACGTGCGCCGCAAGGTGCGCGAGGGTGCCGAGCGCGAGATGAAGCAGCTGCGCGACCGCGCGCAGCGCGAGATCGACCGCCTCGACGAGGTGTGGAACCGGTTCAAGAACCTCAAGGTCCAGGACCTGGAGGGCGACGAGCTGCTCTACCGCGAGCTGCGTGACCGCTTCGGCACGTACTTCGACGGTTCGATGGGTGCCGCGGCGCTGCAGAAGCGCCTGGAGTCCTTCGACCTCGAGGAGGAGGCCGAGAAGCTCCGCGAGATCATCCGCACCGGCAAGGGCCAGAAGAAGACCCGTGCCCTCAAGCGGCTGAAGGTCGTCTCCGCGTTCCTGCAGACCTCCAACAGCCCCAAGGGCATGGTCCTGGACTGCGTCCCGGTCATCCCGCCGGACCTGCGTCCGATGGTGCAGCTGGACGGTGGCCGCTTCGCGACCTCCGACCTGAACGACCTGTACCGCCGTGTGATCAACCGCAACAACCGCCTGAAGCGCCTTCTCGACCTCGGTGCGCCCGAGATCATCGTGAACAACGAGAAGCGCATGCTCCAGGAGGCCGTCGACGCGCTCTTCGACAACGGCCGTCGCGGTCGCCCGGTCACGGGCCCCGGCAACCGTCCGCTGAAGTCCCTCAGCGACATGCTGAAGGGCAAGCAGGGTCGCTTCCGGCAGAACCTGCTCGGTAAGCGAGTCGACTACTCGGCGCGTTCCGTCATCGTCGTCGGCCCGCAGCTGAAGCTGCACCAGTGCGGTCTGCCCAAGGCCATGGCGCTGGAGCTCTTCAAGCCGTTCGTGATGAAGCGTCTGGTCGACCTGAACCACGCGCAGAACATCAAGAGCGCCAAGCGCATGGTGGAGCGCGGCCGCACCGTCGTGTACGACGTCCTCGAAGAGGTCATCGCCGAGCACCCGGTGCTGCTGAACCGTGCTCCCACCCTGCACCGCCTCGGCATCCAGGCCTTCGAGCCGCAGCTGGTCGAGGGCAAGGCCATCCAGATCCACCCGCTCGTCTGCACCGCGTTCAACGCGGACTTCGACGGTGACCAGATGGCCGTGCACCTGCCGCTGTCCGCGGAGGCGCAGGCCGAGGCCCGCATCCTGATGCTGTCCTCGAACAACATCCTCAAGCCGGCCGACGGCCGTCCGGTGACGATGCCGACCCAGGACATGGTCCTCGGTCTGTTCTTCCTCACCACCGACGGCGAGCTGCGTGACACCAAGGGCGAGGGCCGCGCGTTCGGCTCCACGGCCGAGGCGATCATGGCGTTCGACGCCGGCGAGCTCGCGCTGCAGTCGCCGATCGACATCCGCTTCCCGGTGGGCACCATCCCGCCGCGCGGCTGGACCCCGCCGGCGCGCGAGGAGGGCGAGCCGGAGTGGCAGCAGGGTGACTCGTTCCGTCTGCGCACCACCCTGGGCCGCGCGCTCTTCAACGAGCTGCTGCCCGAGGACTACCCGTTCGTCGACTACTCGGTGGGCAAGAAGCAGCTCTCCGAGATCGTCAACGACCTGGCCGAGCGCTACCCCAAGGTCATCGTGGCGGCGACGCTCGACAACCTGAAGGCGGCCGGCTTCTACTGGGCGACCCGTTCCGGTGTCACCGTGGCCATCTCCGACGTCGTCGTTCCCGAGGCGAAGAAGGAGATCGTCCGCGGCTACGAGGCGCAGGACGAGAAGGTCCAGAAGCAGTACGAGCGCGGTCTGATCACCAAGGAAGAGCGCACGCAGGAGCTCATCGCGATCTGGACCAAGGCGACCAACGAGGTCGCCGAGGCGATGAACGAGAACTTCCCCAAGACCAACCCCATCTTCATGATGGTTGACTCGGGTGCCCGAGGAAACATGATGCAGATGCGGCAGATCGCCGGTATGCGTGGTCTGGTGTCGAACGCGAAGAACGAGACCATCCCGCGTCCGATCAAGGCGTCCTTCCGTGAGGGCCTGTCCGTGCTGGAGTACTTCATCTCCACGCACGGTGCCCGTAAGGGTCTGGCGGACACCGCCCTGCGTACCGCCGACTCGGGTTACCTCACCCGTCGTCTGGTCGACGTCTCGCAGGACGTCATCATCCGCGAGGAGGACTGCGGCACCGAGCGCGGCCTCAAGCTGCGGATCGCCGAGCGCGGCGCCGACGGCGTGCTGCGCAAGGCGGACGACGTCGAGACGTCCGTGTACGCGCGCTGCCTCGCCGAGGACATCGTGGTCGACGGCCAGGTGCTGGCCCCGGCCGGCACCGACCTGGGCGACGTCCTCATCGAGGAGCTCGTCGGCCGTGGCGTCGAGGAGGTCAAGACCCGCTCGGTCCTGACCTGCGAGTCCGCCGTCGGTACCTGCGCGATGTGCTACGGCCGTTCGCTGGCCACCGGCAAGCTGGTCGACATCGGTGAGGCGGTCGGCATCATCGCCGCCCAGTCCATCGGTGAGCCCGGTACCCAGCTGACGATGCGTACCTTCCACACCGGTGGTGTGGCCGGTGACGACATCACCCAGGGTCTGCCCCGTGTCGTCGAGCTCTTCGAGGCCCGTACCCCGAAGGGTGTCGCCCCGATCTCCGAGGCCTCCGGCCGCGTGCGGATCGAGGAGACCGAGAAGACCAAGAAGATCGTCGTCACCCCGGACGACGGCAGCGACGAGACGGCGTACCCGATCTCGAAGCGTGCCAAGGTCCTGGTCCGCGAGGGCGACCACGTCGAGGTGGGCCAGCAGCTCACCGTGGGTGCCACCAACCCGCACGACGTGCTGCGCATCCTGGGCCAGCGTGCCGTCCAGGTCCACCTGGTCGGCGAGGTCCAGAAGGTCTACAACTCGCAGGGTGTGTCGATCCACGACAAGCACATCGAGATCATCATCCGGCAGATGCTGCGCCGTGTGACGATCATCGAGTCCGGCGACGCCGAGCTGCTGCCCGGCGAGCTGGTCGAGCGCTCGAAGTTCGAGACCGAGAACCGTCGTGTGGTCCAGGAGGGCGGTCACCCGGCCTCCGGTCGTCCGCAGCTGATGGGTATCACCAAGGCCTCGCTGGCGACGGAGTCCTGGCTGTCGGCCGCCTCCTTCCAGGAGACGACCCGAGTCCTGACGGACGCGGCGATCAACGCCAAGTCCGACAGCCTCATCGGCCTCAAGGAGAACGTCATCATCGGTAAGCTCATCCCGGCCGGTACGGGTCTGTCCCGCTACCGCAACATCCGGGTGGAGCCGACCGAGGAGGCCAAGGCCGCGATGTACTCGGCCGTCGGCTACGACGACATCGACTACTCGCCGTTCGGCACGGGCTCCGGCCAGGCCGTTCCGCTGGAGGACTACGACTACGGTCCGTACAACCAGTAAGGCGCACGTCCACTGAAGGGCGGTCACCCCACGGGGTGGCCGCC
>NZ_JBEYXJ010000101.1:0-29988 GCF_040645015.1 Streptomyces sp. NPDC046881
CGGCGCGGGCCCGCCGGGATGACCGGGGATCAGGCCGCCGCTCCGGCGCCGGGACCGAACCGCCGCAGCGTGGCCTCGATCCGGGACAGTACGGCCTGCTGCTGCGCCGTCAGGTAGAAGTGGCCTCCCGGGTACACGTGGAGCTCGAAGGGGCCGTCGGTCTCCTGGGACCAGGACCGGGCCTCCTCGGGGGTCACCCGGGGGTCGGCGTCGCCCGTCAGCGCGACGAGGGGGCAGCCCAGGCGCGGCCCGGGGGTGCGCCGGTACGTCTCCACCGCGCGGTAGTCGGCGCGCAGCGCGGGCAGGACCATCCGCAGCAGCTCCTCGTCCTGCAGCACGGCCGCGTGGGTGCCGTCGAGCTTGACGACCTCCTCGATCAGCCGTGCGTCGTCGCCCTGGTGGACGTTCTCGACCCGCTCGACGGACGGGCCCCGGCGGCCGGAGACGAAGAACACCGCGGGCGGCCGGCCGGCGTCCTCCAGCAGCCGGGCCAGCTCGAAGCCGACCATGGCGCCCATGCTGTGCCCGAACAGGGCGAGGGGCGTGTCGTCCCGCTCGTCCAGGGCGCGGAACACGCCCTGCGCGAGGTCCCGGACGGAGTCCACCGGGGGTTCCTCCAGGCGGTCCTGGCGGCCGGGGTACTGCACCGCGAGCACGTCCACCGCGGGTGACAGCGCCTTGGAGAAGGGGAAGTAGAAGCTCGCGGAGCCGCCGGCGTGCGGCAGGCAGAGCAGCCGCGGCGCACCGGGTGTCGGCTGGTGGAAGCTGCGCAGCCACAAGCGGTGCGCTGCGCTGGACCGGTCGGCCATGTGTCCCCCTTGGTGGCATGTCTCTGGACGCGTGTGCGGAAGAGTCTTGCTCCAGACGGTAGTTGACGGCGACGGCCGACCGGGGCCGGGCCGGTGAGCACCGCGTGTCCCGTGACTGTCGGTTGACTCCCCCCATCCCCCTGTTTAGACTCAAAATCCAAAGCTGGACGGCAAGTCGAAAGCGGCGACGGAGGGTGGCGTGGACGACGTCGGCAGGGGCGGGGACGGCGCGGACGAGCACCTCATCCGGGAGGCCGAGAAGATCGCCGTGGCGCTGGGCCGCATGTTCCCCGGCCTGTGCGAGGTGGTGCTGCACGACCTGCGGGACCCGGACCACGCGATCCGCGCGATCGAAAACAACCTGTCGGGTCGTCAGGTGGGCGACCCCGCCACCGAGTTGGGCCTGGCCCGCATCGCCGATCCGCAGTACCCCAGCGTCATCCAGAACTATCCCAACCGGTTCCCCGACGGCCGCCCGGCGAAGTCCACGTCCATCGGCATCAAGAACGCCGCCGGGGAGTACGTGGCGGCCCTGTGCCTGAACCTCGACGTGTCCGTCCTGTCCCCGGTGACCCTCGCCCTGTCCAACCTCGTCGCCACGGACACCGACCACCGCGACCAGCCGCTGGAGACCCTGCGGGACCGCACCGCGCGCGAGCTGCGCCGGGCGGTCGAGGTCCGCGCCGCCGAGCGCGCCGCCACCCCCCGCTCACTCAGCCGGGAGGACAAGAAGGCGCTCGTACGGCAGTTGCAGCGCGACGGCTACTTCGACTCGCGCGACGCCGCGCAGACCATCGCGGACCTGCTCGGCGTGTCCCGGGCCACGGTCTACAACTACGCGAAGTGAAGGGGCACTCGTCCATGTCCACCGCCGCCTCCCCCACCGCCCGGACGCTGGCCGGCCCCGACACCCCGTTCGCCGTCGTCGACGTGCACCGGGCCCGCCGCAACATCGCCCGGCTGCGGGCCAGGGCGGACCGCCTCGGGGTCGTGCTGCGCCCGCACGTGAAGACGGCCAAAAGCCTCGACGCGGCCGCCCTCCTGCACGACGGCGGCCCCGGCCCCGTCACCGTCTCCACCCTCGCCGAGGCCGAGGCGTTCGCCGACGCCGGGCACCACGACATCACCTACGCCGTCGGCATCGAACCGCACAAACTCCCGCGGGTGGTCGCCCTGGTGCGGCGCGGCGTCACGCTGCGCGTCCTGCTGGACAGCACCGAGCAGGCGGCGTTCGTCACCGCGGCCGCCCGGGAGGCCGGTGTCGCCCTTCCCGCGCTGATCGAGATCGACTGCGACGGCCACCGCGGCGGTCTCCGGCCCGACGCCCCGGGGCTCCCCGGGATCGCCCGCGTCCTGCACGACGCGGGCTGCCTGGACGGCGTCCTGACCCACGCGGGCGAGTCGTACTTCTGCCACACCGCCGAGGAGCGCCGCGAGGCGGCGCGGAACGAACGGGACGCCGCGGTCGCCGCCGCGGAGCGGCTCCGCGCGGCCGGCCTGCCCGTGTCCACGGTCAGCGTGGGCTCCACCCCGACCGCCCACGCCACCGACGATCTCACCGGAGTCACCGAACTCCGCGCCGGCAACTACGTCTTCTTCGACCTGGTGATGGCCGGCCTCGGCGTGTGCGACCTGGCCGACCTCGCCCTGTCGGTCGTGGTGACCGTCATCGGCCACCGCCCCGAGTACGGCTGGATCGTCACCGACGGCGGCTGGATGGCCATGTCCCGCGACCGCGGCACCGCCGCCCAGCCGCAGGACCAGGGCTACGGCCTGGTCGCCGACCTGAACGGCACCCTGATCCCGGACCTGGTCATGACCGCCGCCAGCCAGGAGCACGGCACCCTCGCCGCCCGCAACGGCGCCGCCCTGCCCGAACTGCCCATCGGCACCCGCCTGCGCGTCCTGCCCAACCACGCCTGCGCCACCGCCGCCCAGCACCACGGCTACCACGTCGTCGACGGCAGCCGGGGCACGGCAGCGCCCGCGCCGGCGGTCGAGGCGTACTGGCCGCGCGTCACCGGCTGGTGACCCCCCTTCCGCCTCATTCCCCTGCCAAGGACACAGCGAGGACTCCCATGGCCGCCGCACCCCTGCCCGTTTCGTTCGCCGACGTCCGCGAGGCCGCCGCCCGCCTCGACGGCATCGCCCACCGCACCCCGGTCCTGACCTCCCGCACCCTGAACTCCCTCGTCGGAGCGGAGGTGTTCATCAAGGCCGAGAACTTCCAGCGGATCGGGGCCTTCAAGTTCCGCGGCGCCTACAACGCCGCCGCCCAGCTCCCCCCGGACCAGCTGGCGAAGGGCATCGCGGCCTACTCCTCCGGCAACCACGCCCAGGCCACCGCGCTCGCCGCCCGTGAACTGGGCACCACCGCCGTCATCCTGATGCCCGAGGACGCCCCGCGCTCCAAGCGGGAGGCGACCGCCGGGTACGGGGCGGAGATCGTCACCTACGACCGCTACGCCCAGGACCGCACCGCGCTCGGCCACGCCCTGGCCGAGGACCGCGGCCTGGCGCTGATCCCGCCCTACGACCATCCCCACGTCATCGCCGGCCAGGGCACCGCGGCACTGGAACTCCTGGAGGAGACCGGCCCGTTGGACGCCCTCCTGGTGCCCGTGGGCGGCGGCGGGCTCATCGCCGGCAGCGCCACCGCCGCGACGGCACTGCACCCGGGGATCCGCGTGATCGGTGTCGAACCGGAGGCCGGCGACGACACCAGGCGCTCCCTGGAGGCCGGGGCGCGCGTCACCATCCCGGTCCCCCGCACCATCGCCGACGGCCAGGCCCTGCCCACGCCCGGGGAGATCACCTTCCCCGTCAACCAGCGCCTGGTGGACTCGATCGCCCTCGTCAGCGACGACGAGATCGTCACCGCGATGCGCTTCGCCTTCGAGCGGCTGAAGATCGTCCTGGAGCCCAGCGGGGCCACCCCCCTGGCCGCCCTGCTGGCCGGACGCGTCGACAAGCCGCCGCGGCGGATCGGGGTCATCGCGTCCGGTGGCAACATCGACGTCGACCGCTTCACCGCGCTCACGCAGCGCCCGGACCAAGGGTGAGGCCGGTGTAGCGGTCGGTGCGGCCGGACCTCACCGGCCGGGGGTGCCGTCCGCGTGCTCCGGGCCGTCGGCGCCGGGCAGGGCCTCGGGCCAGGCGGAGTCGGTCAGCGGGGTCCGGCGGTGCCGTACGGCCGAGTCGCGGAGCTGCATGGTCGCCTGGGCGAGGTAGGGGCTGTCCGCGAGCCACCGGAGCGCGTCGTCGCGCACGGGGTCGTGGCGGCGCAGCGCCACCGCCAGGTCGAGGACGTTCAGCAGCATCCGCGCCGGGCCCCCGGACAGTCCGCGGACGAGCCGTTCGAGGTCGGCGTAGCCGGTGGCGCGGACCAGGTGTCTGAGGGGGTGCGGCCAGCGGTGCACCATGCTCTTGACGTGATGGCCCTCGTGCCCGCCCTGCTGCGCGGTCCTGGCGGCGACCTGGGTGGTCAGGGTGACCGCGGCCGAGGGGTCCACCGGGCACAGGCGCTCCACGAGGAAGCCGGTCGTGGAGATCAGGGTCGTCGTGTCGGCGGCGCGGACGGCCTCGGTGGCCATCTCGATCGTGTGCGCGCGTGCGGCCGGCTCGCCGATGGGTGCGAAGCGGCACAGGCAGTGGAAGCGCAGCGCGGCGGCGGTCGGTGCGCGGCCGGCCTGGGGGTGGCCGGCGGGGAGCTGGGCGATCGCGGCCAGCGCGGCGTCCAGCTTGTCCCAGCCCTCCTCGCCCGCGGGGCCGGCGAGTTCGCTGACGCCGTGGGCGTTCCACCGGGCCAGGATCTCCAGGCCGGACCGCCACTGCGTCGGGTTGAGGTACTCGGTCAGCAGGTCGGCCTGTGCGGTGAGGGAGGGCCGCTCGGCAGCGCGCATCCAGACCAGGTCACCCCACAGCCGGAGCGCGGCCTTCCTGGTCTTGTCGTCGGGGAAGGCCTGCTGCCCGGTCCACAGCCGTTCGCACCACTCGGCCAGCTCGGGGCCGTGGCGCATCAGCAGGGTGTGGGCGATGTCGACGTGGGGATGGTCGGCGGCCTGGTTGACCAGCTCGGACAGCCAGGGGATGTCGGCCAGTGCGGTCTTCCCGGCCAGGGCGTGCGCCACGAGGTCGGGGTGGGCCGGGGCGTGGTCGCGCAGGGAGGTGTGCAGGATGGTGTTGATCGCGTTGCGGTCCGGCTTGTCCCAGGTTGCGCCGTCGCCGTAGGACGGCCAGTGGTTGGTGCCGAGGGACAGCTGCCGGGTCCGCTCCTGCTCCAGGGCCCTCCATCGTCGTAGGGCCTTCGACTCCCGTCCGCGGCCGGTGGTGTCGGTGGCCGCCATCGGCGCGAGGAGGCGGGTGGCGCTGTCGCGCACGAGGAACACGCGTTCCAGGCGGGCCTGTTGCCAGCCCGCGCCGCCGTCCCAGGCGCCCTTGACGATCTGTCGGATCTCGGCGACGGGCAGCGGGTGCAGGCCGCTGGCGGCGAAACGGGCCGCGCGGTGCGGACGCGTGCCCGGCGCCCGCCCGCTCATCTCCTTCAGCTGCCGCGCGCACCAGTCCCGAGCGGAGCGGGTCCCGGGCTCGTCGTCCGGCGAGCGGAGCAGCGCGGGCAGCAGGGTCTCCGCGACGTCGTCGATCTGGTCGCTGTCTCCGCAGCGGGCCACGGCGTGGTCCAGGAACTCGGGCACGCCGCTCTCGGCGGTGCGCAGGCGCGCGCCGAGCGCGGCGACGCGCGCCCGGATCCGCATCTGCGGGCCGGTGAAGACGCCGCCGACGTCCACGAGTTGGTCGAACACGGCGGTGGGCGGCGCGTCGTCGAGGGTCGCGGCCCAGTGCACGGCGAGCAGGACGTGGGCCTCCTGCTGCTCGCGCTCCTCGCTCTCGAAGCCCTCGGCGACGGTGTCCCGGCCGGGACCCGCGGGCGCGGTGCCGAGGGCGGGGCCGGCCTTGCGGACGAACGCCGCGGGGCGGTTCTGCCGGCGGATCCGGTCCGGATTGCCGAGCCGCTCCGCCAGCACGGCGGAACGTTCGATGAGCCGACCCCAGCCGCCGAGGTGCCGGTGGGCGCTGATGGGCGGGATGCACTGCCACAGCCAGCGTGCGGAACGGTGCTGCTCGGCGAGGTCGAGCAGCTCGGCCATGCGTGCGGCGGCCCAGTCCGGCTCGGCCGGGGCCATCGCCGTGACGAGGCGTACGGCGTGGTTGCCGTGGCTGGTGGCCTCCTGCAGGGGCAGGCCCAGCAGCCAGGACCACAGGCAGGTGTGCGCGGGGCAGCCCCGGGCCCCTTCCGCGCCGGGTGCGCGGTCGACGCACGCGTGGGGGCGGGCGCACAGGTCGCGCAGCAGGTCCCTGACCGCCGTGGCCGCTCCCTTGCCGTCGTCCTTCCCGTCCATGCCCGCGAACCGGCACAGCAGGTCAAGTGCCTTGCGCCGGGCCTGCGGACGGTCCTGGAGGATGGTGAAGAGGTCCTCGGTGACGCGCCGGGCGTCGGTGTGACGGCGGGTGGGCAGCAGCTCCATCATGGTGGTGACGAGCGTGAGCGGTGCCCCGGGCAGGAACCGGTGCACCATCGCCTTGACCGCGTGCGGTACGGAGGGCAGCAGGGCGTAGGCCCGCAGCGCGATGATCTGAAGGTAGTGGTTGTCGCTGGTGACGAGCCGCTTGATGAGGTCGGCGGCCGCCGGGCGGGCCGCTCCCTCGTCCCGGACGCCCTGCACGATCGCCTGTTCCGCGATCACCGAGCGCAGGAAGTCGTCCGGGGTGGCCTCCAGCCGCCGGCCGAGCTGTTCGAAGATCTCCGGCTGCTGACCGGTGTTCACCAGGGACACCAGGCAGCGGCCGGCCGCGTACTCGTACAGCGTCTGGTGGAAGAAGCGGGTGCTCGCACCGTCGTGACCGCCGCTGCCGGTCAGGACGTTGCGGCGGTGCAGGGCCGTCAGGGCGGCGGGCGCGGTGACCGGCAGCTGACGCGGGGCCGCGGCGCCGAGCAGCCGCAGGGCGTGCGCCGCGGCCACGGCGACGCCGCCGTCCCGGAGCATGATCCTCGCCACGCCCTCGGCCGCCGGTGTCAGATCGTCCGCGTCGAGGGTGCCGGCGCTGCCGTGGCGCCCGTCGCCGACGACGCGTTTCTTCCAGTAGGCGTCGTACAGGCCCGCGGCGTCGATCTCCGTGGTGGGCACCTGCGGCGCGTACACCTCGAACAGCATCCGCAGGGTCAGCGGCCGGGCCACGACCTCCCGCATCGGCAGACCGCGGACGGCGGCGCCGATGACCGCGTCGTACGCCTCGCGGCGGCGGGCCGCCGCCTGACCGCGGTAGTAGTGTGCGCAGTAGGCGTCGACGGCGTGCTCGGCCTCCCCGCCGAAACGGAAGTCGCCCAGCTCCTGGACGGCGGACGGGGTGGTGCCGAGGACGTCGTACAGGAGGTCCTGGTCGCGGGTGCGGCAGGAGATCACCAGCGGCACCCCGTACTCCGCGCAGCAGTCGACCAGTTCGCGGCAGACGGCCCGCCCGTGGTCGTCGCCCAGCAGCACGTCCGCGCTGTCGAGGAGGACGATCACCGAGGCGCTGTACTTCGGCTGGTGCAGCAGTCCTTCGAAGAGGGTCAGCAGGTCCGTCGTCTCGCGGGGCAGCAGCAGGTCGTCGGCGCGCAGCAGCAACGGCCGACAGCGCACACGGGATTCGCCGTCCCGCGTTCCGCCGTCCGGGGTCCCGCCGTGGTCGGCGTCCCGGGGACCCGGGAGGGAACGACGGCCGGCGAGCCGGGTGGTGAGGTTCCACAGCAGGCTCGTCTTGCCGGTGCCGGGCTCGCCCAGCACGACTTCCACGCGGGGCGCCCGGCGCGCTCGGGCGAGGCCCGTGAGCAGTCTCCCGGCGAGGCGCTCCTCGCAGCCCCGGGTGATGTAGACCTGGCTCAGGCTGACGTCGGCTTCGTCATCGAGCCGGTCGGCCGCTCCCAGCGCCGCCGAGCTGGCCGCCTCCAGTTCCTCCCTGCCCGTCCAGCCGCCGCCCCCCGAGGTGCGGGACGCCGGCAACAGTCTCCCGGCCTTCTTCAGTTCACCGGCCAGCGAACCCGAGATGAGGCCCTGGAAGGGCGGTTCGGCGCACAGGTGGGCCACGGCTTCGACCAGTGCCTGCCGGTCGCTGCCCAGTTCCGCGCCCGGCCGTGCGAGTTCCGCGCGCAGCCGCTGGAACGTCACGGGGTGGACGACCGTCATGCGGCCGAGCAGCCGGGGCAGGCCCTTGCGCTCCCGGTCCTCGCGGTCCTTCCCGAGCTGTCGGCGGATCAGTTCCCGCAGGGCGTCCGCCGCCTGCTGCTCGTCCAGTCGCCCCTTGTCGCGCAACAGCTGCAGCTGATGGTCGATCAACTGCTTCAACAGCCGTGCCGCCACGACGCCGGGCGCCGTGCCGGGCCCGCTGTCCCGGCCGGCCGGGCGTGGTGTGCGCCGTGTGTTCCCCGATGCCATCGAGAACCCCCCTGCGAGACGGAACGCCAGGGTAGAGCAGCGCAACCGCCGTACGGCGCCACCGCGTGTGCGAAGGACCTCGATCCGATTCGGTCCTCCCCGCCCTGACCAGCGGGTTTTACTCCTCCGAAGAAGCTCACCCCGGATCGCTTCGGCCCTCGCCGCGCCCTCAGCAGCATCGGACGCACGCCGGCTTCCACCGGGGTGTGGCCACGCCTCGCCGATCGACACCTGGTGAGGTACTCATGTTCCGTCCGTTCCGATCCGTTCTCTCCGCGTGCGCCGAGGCGCTCCGCCGGCTCATCGCCGAGGGCGGCGCGTCGCCGTCCCCGTCGCCCCGGCTGCCGGACCACGCCGCGGCCCTTGCCGAGCTGTCGGCGCACCCCGTCGCCAGGCTGGTGACGGACCTGCTGCTGGACAAGGGTGTCCGGCTCACCGTGCTCGTCCTCGCCACCCTGGTCCGGGCCCGCGTCCAGGCCTGGTACGCCCGTCTGCGGCGCGGGAACTGACCCCTGCGCCGCTGCGCCTCACCCGGACGGTCCAACCGCCTGAAGCGTCCCCGTGCCCGCGCCGGCGCGGAGAAGGCCGGGCGCCGGCACCGTTCCCGCCCGGGCGCGGGCACGCCCCCGGCGGGTGATCTTGGCGCGGATCGCGCAGGATGAGCGCGGTTGCCCGGCCGCAGGAGTACGGCCGGCCGGGCGGCCGTACTCCCGCGCGGCTGAACGCCGCCCGACCCCCGCAGGGAGCAGCCCCCCATGGCGATGACGCAGGCCTTGATACCGGCACTCGAGGACGCCCACCATGCCCACGCCGCAGCGCGCGACCGGCTGCGGGCGGATGCGGAGGCCGCACCGCCCGGTCCCCACCGGCAGATGCTGCAACGCCAGGCCGACGACATGCAGGACCAGTTGCACAGCATCGAACTCCACCTCAGCGGCCTGCGGCCCCGCGGCCTGCTCGGCGGCGTGACCGACATGGCGCGCTTCGCCGCCCGCACCACCGTGAAGACGGCCACGCTCCCGCTGGCCCTCGGGCAGAAGGCCGTGACGGGCGTGATGCGCGGCCGGGGCCCGGCCGACGAGCGGCAACTGCTGAAGAACACCGAGGACGAGTACGCCGCAGCGGCCCGGGCCCTCGCCACCACGCAGGCCGGCGAGGTCCTCGCCGACCAGGCCCAGGACCGCGTCACCCTCGACCTGTTCGTGGAGATCCGCCACCACGACCGGGAGCTGCTGGACCAGCTGGAGGACAGCCTCGCCCGGCAGGCCCGGGCCGTGGCCGCCGCCGGCGACGGCTTCCGCGTGGAACAGACGGCGAACGGCGGCCTCGCCCACCGGGCCGCCCGCCCGCTGCTGGCCGTCGCCGACCGGCTGCGCCACGCGGTACGCCCCGGGCAGCAGCCCGGGGTAGCCGAGCAGCCGGCGGGCGAGAGGACCGAGGTGACCGCCGCGGCCGAGCAGGTGCAAGGAGCGGTGAGCAGTGAGGAGAGCCTGCCCATCGTCGGCTTCAGCCAGCTGAGCGTGGAGGAGATCGAGCGGCGCCTGCCCACGCTGTCCGAGTCCGAGCTGCAGGTCCTCCAGGGTTACGAGCGCACGCATGCCCAGCGCAAGGGCGTCCTGGAGGCCATCGAGCGGCTCAGCTCCCACCCGTACTGACCGGCCGGGCCGCTCGGCGATCAGGGCGTGGTCAACCGCTTCCCCAGCCCATCTCCGTGTACAACCGCCCGGCGCGGATGCCGTCGACGGCGGCCCGGGTGTAGGGCACGACCGGTTCCGGCAGGGCGTCCGGTCGCCACCACCCCCAGGCGAGGCACTTGTCGGGCTCGCGCACCTCCGGGGTGCCCTGCCAGCGGCGGACCCGGAACACCAGCTGCATGCGCGGCGCCGAGCCAGGGCCGTCGACGACGTGTACGGCGTGCACGTACTCCGCGTCGGCCGGGTCGACGACGAGCCCCGCCTCCTCGCGGGCCTCCCGGACCAGGCAGCCGAGGGCCGGCTCCCGCTCGCAGTGCCCGGCGAGGAAGTGCCAGGTCCGTCCCGCGTAGGCGGAGTCCGGATGCCGCAGCCCGAGCAGGACCCGGCCCTCCTCGTCCTCCAGGTACAGGTGGACCCCGATCACGTGCGGCACGGTCCCCGACATGCTGCCCCCTTCAGGGTCGTCCGCGTCCCGCGGGGCCCGACGCCCGGGCCGCGCCGACGCACCCGCGTCCTCCGGTTGGAACCGTATCCGGGGAGGAGCGCGTCCCGGGAGGAATTCCTCCGCCCGTCCCGGGCCTCCGGTGGACCGGGACCGGGGCCGGCACCGGGGCCGTGGGCAGGCGGCCGCGCACCGCCTGCCCCCGGTGTCGTGCCCTCGGGGCCGGGTACCCGGGCCTTTCCGGAGACACAAGCCGAAGCGATCGACAGCAGATCGACAGGAATCGGAGGACCGGAACCATGCCTGCCCGGGCACGATCCGCCGTGGCGGATCCCCGAGAAAGCCGCCGAGCCGCCGCCCGCGCCGCGCGCCCGCGCAGCCGGGTCCCGGAGACCGGCGAAGACCCTGATCTGCTGGGCCAGTATCTGGCCCAGATCGCCGCGACCCCGCTGCTCACCGCCGAGGAGGAGGTGCAGCTGGCCCGGCGCATCGAGGCCGGGGTGCAGGCCGCCGGGGAACTGGAGGAGGCCGAGGCCGACGAACGGAGCCCGGCGCCCCGGCGGCGCCGGGAACTGGAGGCGGCCGTCCGGGACGGCTGGCACGCCAAGGACCACATGATCCGGGCCAATCTGCGGCTGGTGGTGTCGATCGCCAAGCGGCACGCGCACCGGGGGGTGCCCCTGCTGGACGTGATCCAGGAGGGCAACCTCGGGCTGATCCGCGCGGTGGAAAAGTTCGACCACACCAAGGGCTTCAAGTTCTCCACGTACGCCACCTGGTGGATCCGCCAGGCGATCGAACGGGGGCTGGCCCAGCACGCGCGTACCGTGCGGCTGCCCCTGCACGTCGTGGAGGAGCTGCAGAAGCTCGCGAAGGCCGAACGGCGGCTGCAGCTGCGCCTCGGCCGCGAGCCGACGGTCGAGGAGGCCGCACAGGAGAGCGGATTCGACGAGGGCCGGGTGGTCTGGCTACGCCGGGTCGGGCGGCAGACCCTCAGCCTCGACACGCCTGTGGACGACACCGGGGAGACCGTCGTCGGCGATCTCATTCCCGCCGCCGACGTGCTGCAGGCTCCCGAGGTGGCCGAGTACCGGGCGCTCGCCGAGGACCTGAGGGACGCGCTGGGCCTGCTGGCGCCCCGCGAGGCCATGATCCTCAGTCTGCGCTACGGGCTGCACGACGGGCAGCCGCGCACCTTGCAGCAGGTGGCCGACCAGGTGGGGCTGACCCGGGAACGCGTCCGCCAGCTGGAGCGGGAGTCGCTCCGCCGGCTGCGGGCGCCCGAGACCGGGGAACGCCTGCTGGAGTGGGCCGGCTGACGGACGGCCCACGGCGGGCACGGCCGCGGTCCGGTCGCGTGCCCCGGGCCGTGTCGGGTGCCGCACGCCCCGGCCCGCGTCCGGTGCCGTGCGCCGCGGCCCGTGTCCGGATGCCGTACGCCCCGGCTCGTGTCGGATGTTGTGCGCCGCGGCCCGCTTCGGGTGCCGTGTGCCGCGGCCGCTTCGGGTCGTACGCTCCCGTCCGCGTCGCGGGTCGTGTTGCCGCGGTCCGCGTCGGGTACTCCGGGAGCATGTCCGGTATGGAACTCAGCAGTGCCGCGTTCAGCGATCACAGCATGATCCCGCGCCGCCACGCTCATGACGCGGACAACGTCTCCCCGCCGCTCACCTGGTCCGGCGTCCCGGAGGACGCGGCGGAGCTGGTCCTGCTGTGCGAGGACCCGGACGCGCCGTCCGGGACCTTCCTGCACTGGCTCGTCACCGGCATCGACCCGCGGGCCGGGGGCCTGGACGCGGGCGAGACGCCGCCGGGCGGCCAGGCGCACCGCAACGGGTTCGGGGAGCGGGGCTGGGGCGGACCGCAGCCCCCGGTCGGCGACGACCCGCACCGGTACGTCTTCCGGCTGTACGCCCTCCCCGCACCGGTCTCGCTCCCGGACCGGACGAGCGCGGAGGAGGCCCACGCCGTGCTCGACCGGCGGCAGCTGGCCAGCGGCACCGTCGTCGGGCTGTACCGGCGCTGACACGAAGGGCCCGTCAGGGCTCGGCCCGGGCCACGAGGAGGGCGACGTCGTCGTCGCCGCCGGGCGGCCGGAGCGTTTCCAGCACCCGGTCGCACGTCTTCCCCAGGTCCTGGGCGGCCGTCGCCGTCAGGGCCTCCAGGAGGGTGCCGAGGCGGGCGTCGATCGGGTCGCTGCGGGTCTCCACCAGGCCATCGGTGTAGAGAGCGAGTTGATCACCGGGGCGGAAGGGGAAGACCGTCGTCTCGAACGCCGTCCCGCCGACCCCCAGCGGCACTCCGGAGGGCAGGTCGAGCAGCTCTGCGGGCCGCCCGGACCGCAGCAGGGCCGGGGGCAGGTGGCCGGCGAGGCTGATGCGGCACTCGCCGCGCTCGGGGTCGTACCGGCAGTAGGCGCAGGTGGCGATGGTGTGCTCGACGTCCTCGGTCAGGCGGTCGAGGTGCCGGAGCACCTCCGCGGGGTCGAGGTCCAGCTCGGCGAACGCGCGGGTGGCGCTGCGCAGCTGCCCCATGCTGGCGGCGGCGTTGATGCCGCTGCCCATCACGTCCCCGACGACCAGAGCGGTCTTGTCGCCGGGCAGGTGCATGGCGTCGAACCAGTCACCGCCGATCTCGCTGACGGCTCCGGCCGGCAGATAGCGGCAGGCGATCGTCAGGCCGGGCAGCCGGGACGGCAGCTGCGGCAGCAGCCGGCGCTGGAGGGTGAGGGCGGTGTTGCGCACGCTCTGGTACCAGCGGGCGTTGTCGATGCAGGTCGCGGCCCGGCCGGCCAGCTCGCAGGCGAGGAGCGTGTCGTCCTCGTCGAAGGCGGCGGGCGTGCCGGTGCGGATGAGGCTGAGGGCCCCCAGGACCTCGCCGCGGGCCAGGAGCGGCACCGCGAGGTAGGAGTGCACCCCCGCCCGCTCCAGCAGGGAGGCGGCCTCGTCGGTGCGGGCGATGCGCCGCAGGTCCTCGCCGGTGGCCTCGGCCACCATGACCGGCCGGCGGGTGCGCACACAGCAGGTGAGCAGCCGGTCGCTGTCGTAGCGGGCCAGTTCTCCGGGCGGGTCGGCGACGGCGGTGGCCTCGGTGGCCCGGGCCGCGGCGACGGCGAGGACGCGGAAGCGGGCGGACCCGGCGACCGACGGGGTGCGTCCGCGCAGGAGACTGTCGAGGACGTGGACGGAGGCGACGTCGGCGAGGTCGGGTACGACGACACGGACCAGCTCGTGCGCCGTCTGCTCGACGTCGAGGGTCGTACCGATGGAGGCGGAGGCGGAGGCGATCATGGCCAGCCGGTTCCGGGCCCGTGTCGCGGCGATGGTGGCCTCGTGGCGCTCCGTGATGTCGATGACGGACGTGGCCACCCCGAGCACCCGGCCGGCGGCGTCCTCCAGCCGGTGGTACGACACCGACCAGGCGTGATCGCGCTGCGGATCGGAGACGGGACGGCCGACGACGTACCGGTCGGTCACCGGTTCCCCGGTCTCCAGGACCCGGCGCAGCCGGCACTCGATGGCCTCGCCGTCCAGGAAGGTCAGGACGTCGCGGACCCGCCGGCCGCGGTGGTCGGCGGCCGAGATGCCGTGGATCCGTTCCAGCGCCGGGTTGACGTTCAGGTAGCGCAGGTCGGTGTCCAGGATGGCCAGGCCGATCGGGGACTGGGTGACCAGGCGTGCCGACAGGGCGACGCCCCGCTCGACCTGGGCCAGCATCGCCTGGTCCACGGCCAGCCCCAGGGCGTAGGTGTCGCCGAGGTCGTCGAGCAGGCGCATGTTGCGGAACTCGACCAGCCGGGTGCCGCCGTTCTTGTGCCGGACCGGAAAGGCGCCGGCCCAGTCGGTGCCGGACTCCATGACCTCGGCGAACAGCGCGATCACTTCGTCCCGGTGCTCCTCGTGGATCAGCAGCTGCGCCGCGAACTGGCCCAGCGCCTCCTCCGCGGTGTAGCCGAACAGCTCGACCGCCTGAGGGCTCCAGAACACCACGCGCCCGCTCGTGTCCAGCACCACCGCGGCCACGCTCAGCAGATCGAGCAGACCGGTGGGCGACGTGCCGGCACCCGCCAGGGGGCGGCCCCGGCCGGGTCGCGAGGTGTCCGTCCTGCCCATGCCCCGTGCTCCTCTCCCACTCGGTGGGAGCGCGCCGCGTCGCGCCTTGCCGCCTGCCTGCTTCCTACCTTCTACATAGTCACCGCGTTCGAGTCGACGTGCCTCGCGGCGACCGGCACGAGCGGGACGGGGCCGCCCGTCACGGCACCGGAGCGCGGCCGGCCACGTCACCTCCGGGGTCGTCCGCCGGCACCACCGAGGCGGTCGTCCGTTTGCCGACCGGTTCCCGGTGCACCTCGAAGCCCCGGCACACGGCCATCACGATCTCCTGGCCGTACTGCCCCACCCGGCCCGGATCTGCGGCCCGGGCCACCGGGAGCGCCGGCGTGCTGTCCCGGACGGTGATCCGGACGCTGCCGCCGGAGAGCTCCAGATCGCCCAGGCAGGGCCCCGGCGCGTGCTTGCAGGCGTTCGTCACCAGCTCGCTGACCACCAGCCGGACCACGTCCCTCGCCCGGTCCGACACCGGCACGCCGTGATGGGCCCGGGCCCGCGTCAGGAAGTCACGCGCCAGGTCACGGGCCTCGGCGATGTCGGCGGGGCTCCCCTCGTACGCGGCCGACGCCAGGACGAGCCCGGCCCGGCCGGAGGGCGGTTCCCCGCTCCGGGCACCCTCGTCCATCGCCACCGCCCTGTGCCTGAGCACCTGATCCCTACCCCGTCCGATCGGTGGTGGACCAGCCCCCGTGCCGGGCATGATGCGGGAACGAGGCGGGCGCACGGCGGGGGAGCCGATGGGCGGCGAGGTACGGCGGGGCGAGGACGGCGCCGGGGCGGCGGAGCGGCAGCGGGAGCTGGCCGGAGCACTCGACGACGCGTACCGGCTGTGCCACCTCGCCCCCGGGAAGGAGCTGGAGGAGGCGTGGGCCCCGGTGCTCGACCGGCTGGGCCGCGTCGAGGCCGCGTTGGCGGAGCACGGGGAGAACTTCTGCCTCGCCTTCGTCGTCCGGGGTCTCGTGCTGGGCATGCGCTGCCACAGCAGGCGGGAGCACGCGTCGTCCGACTCCGATGCCACGGACCGGGCGGAAGCGCTGCGGCGCCTGCGGTGGACGGATCGCTACGCGCCGGCGGCCGACCGGCTGGCCGTGGAGGCCCGGGTGGTCCTGGTCTTCCTGCTCGTGCCCTGGGCCGTGCCCCGCGCCGACGGCACCACCACCGTGCTGCGGGACGCGCTGCTCACCGCGGGCCGGACGGACGAGCTGCTGACCGAGTCGCTACGCCGGGATCTCGAAGAGGCCAGGGAGATCGTCGGCCGGATCGCCGCGGCCCCGCTCGACCCGAAGTTCCGGCAGCAGACCGCGAACGTCCGACAGGTCATCGAGCGGATGCTGTCCTCCGGTCCGGACCCGGCGGACCCGCCGGCCGATGCGGAGGCGCCGGCCACCGAGGCCGTGGTGACGGACACGGACACGGAAGCGGCCGCGTCCGCGCAGTACGGCGCCGGCCCCGACGACCCCGGGGAGGCACTGGTCGACGCCGTCCGCGGCCTGGTGGCGCTGGCCGGCGCCCGCAGCACGGCGCAGTTCACCCGCATCCTGGTCTGGCTGGGCGCGGCGCTTGAGTCTCCGGCCCGCGGCGCCCACCACACGGTGCTGGAGCAGGACGCGCAGGCCACGGCACTGTTACGCCGGGCCGCCGCCGGCAGCGCGGCCGGGGCCGACGGCGTACGCCGCGCCGCCGGCCTGGTGCTGCAGGCGCTGCACGCGCTTGCGCCGGAGGCGCCGGAACGGGGCCGGGTCGCCCGGCTCCACGCCCACCTGCTGGTCACGCTGGAGCTCCTGGAGAACGGATCGGCCGACTTCGGCCTGACGGAGCGGCCGGCGCCGGATCCGGCCGACGACAGCCGCAACCGGCTGGACGACTGGCCGCTGGGCCTCACCCTGGAGCCCGGCCTGGCCGCCCACCTCGACGGCGCCGTCCGGGACTTCGCGCGCGAGACCGGCGTGTACGAGCGGCGCCACGCGGCCCGCGTCGAACGGCTGCTGGCCTACCGGACCGGTGACACCGGCTACTTGGACGACGCGGCCGCACTGCTCAGGGAGGCGATCGACGGAAGCCCGCCGGACTCCTGGTGGGTCGTGGCCCTGCGCGTGGACCTGGCCGAGATCCTGGAGCAGGCCGCCCTGCACGGCGGCAGCTTCGACGACGCGGACAGCTCCCTGGCCACCCTGCGGGAGCTGGGCGCGCGACTGCGCCGCGACGGCTCGCTGCCGCTCGACGCGCCGTTCACCCTGGAGCTCCTCCTGTCCACGGCGGACCTCGAACTGAGCCACGCGCAGCGCACCGGTGACCACGAGGCACTGCCGCCGCTGATCGAGGAACTGCGTGCCCGGCACAGCGCGCTGCCCGCGGACAGCACCTGGCGCGGCGAGCTGGCGCGGCGGCTGCAGGAGTTGGAGAAGCTCTGCGCGGACGGGCGGCAGGCCTCCCGCACCGGGGCACCCGAGGCGCTGGACGTCGCCGCCGAGCTGGCGGACCTCGGGCGCACGATCGAGCAGGTGCAGCGTGAACTGCAGGCACCGGCGGCGTACCAGCAGCAGGAGTACGACCGGCGCGCCATGCTCGGCCTGCGGCTGTTCCTCTCCGTCAAGCGCGGCCTGAACCATCCGGTGCTGCTGGACGGCGCCATCGCCCAGCTGACCCGTGCCCGCACGCTGCTGGCCGAGGGCAGGGGGGAACACCGCCGGGTGGACGTCCTGACGAAGCTGGCCGAGGCCCACATGATGCGTGCCGCCACCCGGCGGGGGCCGGACGCCCGCGCGGACGAGCAGGCGTTCCTGGACGTCACCCGCGAGGCACTGGACGAGCTGGCCGGCGACGTCCTGCTCCAGACCGGGGCCGACCACGGCCTGTCCGCCGCCCTCAACGGTGACCTCCTGGCGGAGCGGCTGGCGTGGGCCGCCCTCATCCTGCGTCTGCCGGCCGACGCGGTGGCCGATCTTGAGAAGGGGCGTGGTCTGGTGCACCAGGCCGCCGTCGCGTCCCGCGGCAATCCCCCAACTCCTCGACGCGGCAGGCCATCCCTGGCTGGCCCGGCGGTGGCGGGCCCACGTCCCCGCCGGCCCACCACGCCCGCATCCCGGCAACGCCCCGCTCCAGCCGGCCGGCAGCCCACCGACCCACGGATCACCGGTCGAGCCGACCGCCAATGCGCCGGTCCCACCAGCTGCCAGTCGGCCAACCCCCGCATCACCACTCCGCCCAGCCGCCAGCCCACCGCCCCCCAGACCGCCGGTCCGGCCAGCCGACAGCCCACCGACCCACGGATCACCCCTCCAGCCAGCCGCCCATTCGCCGGTCCCACCAACCGCCAGCCCGCCACCCCCCGCATCACCACTCCGCCCAGCCGACAGCCCCCCGATCCCCAGTGCCCTGCGACGGGAGGCGCTCGCCGTGTTGGGGGTGCGTGCGCGGGCCGGGCGGGGTCGGGGTGTGCGGCAGGTGGTTGGTACGGCGGACGTGGCCGCGCTCACCGAGGGCCTGGCCGCCTCGGGCACCGACGCGTTGGTCTATCTGGTGCCCGGCGCGCCCCTGCCCCAGGGTTCGTTCCCCGGCCACGCGCTGATCCTGCGGCCCGGTGCCGCACCCGCCATGCTGCCGCTGCCGGAACTGATCCGGCCCGGCAGCGAACCGCTGGAGCGGTACCTCGACGCCGCGGCCCGTCGCTCGCGGGTGCTCGCCGATCCGCGCGTGCACGTGACGTGGAAGGCCGCCTCCGACGGCCACTGGCAGGTCGTGCTGCGGGAGCTGTGCGACTGGGCCTGGCCCGCGGTGATGGGGCCGGTGCTGTCGGCGGTGAGCCCGCAACCGTCCGCGCAGTGGCCCCCGGACCGGCCGCCGCGGATCGTCCTGGTGCCCTGCGGCCGGCTCGGCGACGTACCGTGGCACGCCGCCCGGACCGGGAGCGCCGGCGGGCAGGGCCACCGGTACGCCTGCGAGGGCGCCGTCATCAGCTACGCCCCCTCCGGCACCCAGTTCCTCGCCGCGGCCGGCCGGCGCCGGATGTCCCCCACCGACGGGCGGCAGGTGCTCGTCGCGGACCCCGAACTGACCCTCCCCTGGGCCGAGGTGGAGGCGGAGGCGCTGCGGGCGGCGTGCTATCCCGGGGCGCTGCGCTACGGCGAGTTCCTCGGCACCGACGACGAACCGGACGCCGCGGGCACACCGGAGGAACTGCTCGCGGTGCTGCCCGGCGGCGCGTCACCGGCGTCCGTGGTCCACCTGGCCTGTCACGCCCGGGCCGCGCCGCGGCCCACGGACTCCGCGCTGCGGCTGGCCGGCGCTCCCGGCGCGGACGGGGACACCGGCCGGCTCACCGTGGCCGGCATCCTGGACGCCGCCGCCGACGTCCCGCCGGACAGCGCCGGTCCGCTGGTGGTGCTGAGCGCCTGCGAGAGCGACCTGAGCACCCGCGACCACGACGAGGCGCTGACCCTGGCGACCGCGCTGGTCACGAGCGGTGCCGCGGATGTCGTGGGGTCGCGGTGGGCGGTGCGGGACGGTCCGACCGCCGTGCTGATGGCCGTCTTCCACCACCACCTCACGGCCGACGGGCTGGCCCCGCCCGACGCCCTGCGCGCGGCGCAGTTGTGGATGCTCGACCCCGACCGCAGTCTCCCGTTCCCGCTGGACGACCCGCTCCGGCACGAGGCGGCCCGCCGCGATCTGCACCACGTCCACCACTGGGCCGCCTTCACCCACCAGGGCAACCCGGCGCCCGCGGGCCGGGGGACGGGCCCCGGACAGCGCCACGGGTGAACGCTCGCCCCGAACCCACACAGGATCACCGCTGGAGGATGCAGTGGACCGCAAGCCCCGACGCCCCGTTCACCGCGCACCGGCCGCCGCCGTCGCCGCCGTGCTCGCCGTCGCCGCCGCTCTCGGCGTGGCGGCGCCGAGCGCCACCGCGGCGGACCGGACGGGCGGCACCGGACGGGACGCCGCGCGCGTGCCGTTGCGCGTGGCCACGTACAACATCCATGCCGGAGCCGGACAGGACAACGTCTTCGACCTCGACCGCACGGCGGCGGCGATCCGGGACCTGGACGCCGACGTGGTGGGCCTGGAGGAGGTCGACGTGCACTGGGGTGCCCGGAGCAACTTCACCGACGAGGCCCGGGAGTTGGCCGGCCGGCTGGGCATGCGGGTCTTCTTCGCGCCCATCTACGACCTCCCTCCGGCCACGCCGGGCGGGCAGCGGCGGCAGTACGGCGTCGCGGTGCTGAGCCGCTATCCGGTGCGCGGCGCCTGGAACCACGAGATCACCCGGCTGTCCACGCAGACGCCCGATCCGGTGCCGGCCCCCGCGCCGGGCTTCGCCGAGGTGGCGATCGGGGTCCGGGGCGTCCGCGTGCACGTGTACGCGACCCACCTGGACTACCGTACGGACCCCTCGGTCCGGCGGGCCCAGGTCGGCGACATGCTGGCGGTCCTGGCCGAGGACCGCGGCCCGAAGATCCTCCTGGGCGACTTCAACGCCGAGCCGGGCGCTCCCGAACTGGCCGGGCTGTGGGGGCCGTTGGCCGACGCGGATCCGGACGGCGGCAAGACCTACCCGGCGGTCGACCCGGTCAGGCGGATCGACCTCGTGACCGTCTCCCCGGACGTGACCGTGACCGGCGCGTACGAGTCGGCCACGACGGCCTCCGACCACCGTCCGGTGGTCGCCGACCTCCTGCTGCGCCGCCGGATCCGCTGACCGCACCGGCGAAAACTCCTTTACGTGCTCCTGACAATTCACGGCTGTCGTGGCACCCTGCCTCACGCACGTCCTTCCGCACCGTTCTTCGTTCGCCCACCCTGCCCGGGCCCGACCGGCCCGGGCACGGCAGAAGGAGACCTGCGTGAGACGCCATCGCACCGCCGTGGGCATTTCGTTGGCCGCCGGAACGCTGTTCGCGGGCGGTCTCGTCCAGGCCGGAGCCGCCGACGCCGTACCCGCCGGGCCGTCGGCCGCGGCCCACACCGCCTCGGCCACCGCACAGCACAGGGCCCGCACCTTCTGGACCGCCGAGCGCATGCGCAGCGCCACCCCCCTCGATCTGCTGCTGACCGAGCGGTCCGCCGCGAAACCCACGTCGCCGCGGCACGAGGGACGTCCGGTCACCGTCGCCCCCACCCGCCCCGCACCGGCCTCCTTCCCGCAGGCCGGCGGACCCTGGACCGGCGGCGGCGCCGTCGCCGCCACCTCGGGGCGGGTGTTCTTCACCTTCCAGGGGCGCACCGCCTCCTGCAGCGGCGACGCCGTGACCAGTCAGAACGGCGGCACCGTCCTCACGGCCGGGCACTGCGTGAAGTACCAGGGCAGCTGGCACACCAACTGGGTCTTCGTGCCGGGCTACGACAACGGCAACGCGCCGTACGGCCAGTGGACCGCGGCCAGGACGCTCACGACCCCGCAGTGGGAAGCGAGCGAGGACATCAACTACGACGTCGGAGCCGCGGTCGTCACCCCCCTGAACGGCAGGACCCTCACCTCGGTCGTCGGCGCGCAGGGCGTCCGGTTCAACGGCGGCTACAACAAGCCGATGTACTCCTTCGGTTTCCCCGCCGCGTCACCGTACGACGGCACCAAGCTCGTCTACTGCAGCGGCAACAGCTCGAAGGACTTCCTCTTCTCGCAGGACCACGGCCTCGGGTGCAACATGACGGGCGGCTCCAGCGGCGGCCCCTGGTTCACCGGCTTCGACGAGGCGTCGGGCACCGGTCTGCAGGCCTCCGTGAACAGCTTCGGCTACACGTTCCTGCCCAACCGGATGTTCGGCCCGTACTTCGGTGACGCGGTCAAGGCCCTGTACGACAAGGCCCAGGCCTCCTGAGTTCAGGGCCTGCGGCCGTGGAAGGTGCGGCGCAGGTCGCTCACCCAGGCGTCGGGATTCTCCCAGGGGATGAAGTGGCCGCCGTGGTCGTGGGCGTTGACGTTGACGTGGTGGAACCAGTCGGCCTGCGGGCCGGTCTCGAACGCCCGGACCCGCTCGGCGGCGGTGTGGACGCCGGGCGGGTTCTCGTACGTGACGAAGGTGAGGCCGGTCGGGGCCTGCACGACCGGGGTGCGGTCGTGGGCGGGGACCCAGGGGTAGCGGTTGGCGTTGGCGTAGTAACGCATCGACGTGGCGATGGAGTTGTTGACCCAGTAGATCGTGGCGTGGGTCAGCAGGTCGTCCCTGGTGAAGACGGATTCGAGGTCGCCGCCGTTGTCGCTCCAGGCGTTCCAGCGCTCCAGCAGCCACGCGAGCAGTCCGGCGGGTGAGTCGCTCAGCCCGTGGGCCAGGGTGGCCCCGTCCAGCATGTGCACGGCGAGGTGGGCCGCCCAGCGGTGGTCCAGCTCGATGATGCGGGCGCGGACGTCGGCGGGCTGGTCGTCGGTGAGGGGCCGGTTCCGGGCGAAGTCCCAGGCGCGGGGGCCGGTGAAGAAGTCGAGCGGCAGCCCGGAGCCGATGTGGATGCCGTACAGCTCGTCGGCGTACTTGTGGCCGAGCTGGCTGGTGACGATCCCGCCGATGTCACAACCCCCGGCGGCGTACTTCCCGTAGCCCAGGGTCTCGGTCATCAGGGTGTGCCAGAGGTCGGCCACCTTCCAGAAGTTGACGTCCGGGAAGCCGGTGAGCGGGCCGGGGAAACCGAAGCCGGGCAGGGACGGCACGATGACGTCGAAGGCGTCGGCGGGGTCGCCGCCGTACGCGGCCGGGTCGGCGAGCGGGCCGATCACCTTCGACCAGTGCCAGAACGTCCACGGCCAGCCGTGGGTGAGGATCAACGGGATCGGGCGGGGGCCGCGGCCGGGCTTGCGCATGAAGTGCACCGGGACACCGGCGACGCTCACCTGGTAGTGCTCGTGGACGTTGATGGCCGCCTCGGCCTTGCGCCAGTCGTAGCCGTCCCGCCAGTAGGCGACCAGCTCACCGAGACAGCCGGCCGGGACGCCGTAGGACCAGTCCTCGTTCCCCTCGTCCAGCGGCGGACGGGTCAGTGCGAGACGGGCACGCAGGTCGTCGAGGACCTCGTCGGCCACGTGGATCGGGGCGGGTTCCAGGGGGAAGGCGTGCGGGGTGGTCATGACCTGGTTCCTTCCGGGCAGGGGCTGGCCGTGTCGTCGGGAACGTTTCCACATCCGCCCGGGGCGGTGGTCGTCCACCCCGGCGGTCCTCATACCCGGGAACAGGTCTGCACCGGCGCGCAGTTGATGCCTCGCGGCGCCGGGCCGGCGTCAGCGGGCGCAGCCGACGTCCAGCACCTCGACCACGTCGCCGTGGACCGTGTACACCAGCCAGCACCACTCCCCGAACGCGGCCGCCAGCTCCGGCGCCCGCGTCAGGGCGTCGCGGGTGACCGCGTCGATGAGCGTGATGATCTCCGCGTGCATCTCGTCCGGCACGTCGAAGAGAACGTCGGCGGCCCTTTGGATCATTTCGACTTTCATGACACCCCCCGGAAACGAGCAGGAGCGGCACGGCCCGGCGGAGCCGGGTAGCCCGGGCTGCGCCCGACGGCCGGGCGAGCCTCCGTCACCACCGTAAACCCGCCGGGCGCCCGTCATCGACGGCGACGGACGAACGGGCCGGCCGCCCTTCGTCACGCGCGGCGAGGGCCGGTCACGGCGAGCAGCACGAGGGCGAGGGCCTGGATCGCGGCGACCACCGTGACCAGGAGCGGGACCGAGCGGCCGTACAGGGCTCCGGTCAGGGCGCCGCCCGCCAGGCTCGCGGCGCCCACCACCCCGGCGAAGACGCCGTACGCGGTGGCCCGGCGCGGCGAGGGCACGAGGTCCGCGACGGTGGCCCGGAGCGTCGACTCCTGGATGCCCGTGGCCGCGCCCCACACCAGCGCCCCCGCCACGGCCGGGCCGATGGTGTGCGTGAAGGCCAGCGCCGGGACGGCGGCGGCCAGCACCGGCAGCACGGCCAGCACCCGCGGGCCGGTCCGGTCGTACAGCCAGCCGGTGGCGAGCGCGGCCACCGCGTCCACGGCCATCGCCGCCGCGTACAGCACCGGCACCCAGGGCGCCGTCATCAGGTGCCGTTGGACGAGGTGGTACGACAGGACGCCGAAGGTGGCGAAGCCGGCGGTGGTGGCGGCGGTGAACGCCGCGTAGGTCCAGAACGCGGCCGGCAGCCGGCCGTCCGGCGGCGCCTCGGCCGGCGCGGATGCCTGCCGTTCGTACGCCTCCGGGTCCGGGACCCGGGCCCGGAGCCAGAGCAGCAGGCCCAGCACCGCCGCGCCGGGTGCGGCGAGGACGCCGAGCGCGGGGCCGTAGGCGCCGCCGGTGAGGGCGAGGACGCCCGCCACGGTCAGCGGGCCGACCAGGGCACCCACCTGGTCCATCGCCTCGTGGACGGCGAAGCCCCGGCCGCGTCCGGTCGCGGCCGTGGCGTGCGAGAGCAGGGTGTCCTTCGCCGGGGAGCGCACCGCCTTGCCGACCCGTTCGGCCACGACCAGGGCGCAGGCCGCCCACAGAACACCGACCACGCCCAGCGGCGGCACGGAGAGCACGGTCAGGGCGTACCCGGCGATCGACAGGCCCCAGAAGCGGCGCGTGCGGTCGGCCAGCGGGCCGGACACCAGGCGCAGTCCCAGTGCCGCCGCCTCACCGGCGCCGGTGACCACCCCTACGACCAGGGCGGAGGCGCCGAGGGACGCCAGCAGGGGGCCGGTGACGGAGCGGGCCCCCTCGTACACGAAGTCGGCGAGCAGGCTGACCAGGCCGAACCAGACGACGAACCGCCACGGCCTCATCCCGCCCGGCCCCGGCCCCTCGGTCCCCGTTGCTCTCTCGCCCACGACGCCTCCGCAACCCCACACGCCGAAGCATGCCGCACACCGGACCGCACCGGGGCGCGCAGGGAGCTCCGCATACGGATGCTAGGTTCGCGAGGACGCGGCACGCGGTGAGCGGCCGGCGCCGGCGCTCGCCCTGCCGGTCGGGTCCCGCGCCCAGGACACCAGTGACAGGAGGGCCCGTGTGACCAGTCGAGTCCTGCTCGTCACGCCCGCGATGAGCGTCTCGCTGCGGCAGGCCCGCTTCGACGACGGCGCCTCCCTCGACGACGGCGGTGCGGCGCGGGCCCGTTCGGCGGCCGGGTCGCTGCCCGCCGCGGCGCGGGTGCTGGTCTCCCCCGGCGCGCGCTGTCGTGAGACGGCCGCCGCACTGGGCCTGGACGGCGTGCCGGCGGCGGAGCTGGCCGGTCTGGACGTGGGCCGCTGGCGGGGCCGCACCCTGGACGAGGTGGGGGCGGACGAGCCGGAGGCGGTGGGCCGCTGGCTCACCGACCCCGCCTGCGCGCCGCACGGCGGCGAGTCGGTCCGGGACCTGTGCGGCCGGATCGCACGCTGGCTGGCCGACGCCCAGGCCGTGGGGGGCCGTACGCTCGCCGTGGTCGAACCGGAGGTGGTGCGGGCCGCCGTCGTGGCGGCGCTGGACCTGCCCGCCGCGCTCTTCTGGCGTCTCGACGTGCCACCGCTCACCGTGACCGAACTCAGCGGCCGGGCCGGCCGGTGGAACCTGCGGCTGGGGCGTCCGCCGGCGGCCCCGGAGGCGGACTAGGTCCTTTCGTTCGGCGTGATCCGAACGACAGGCCGTGGGGTCTGCCGGCCCGCGCCGCGCGGTCTGCTCCTGGCGGGTGTCCGGCGCGCGTGCGTCGTCGTCTCGGGTGGTGCAGCGGCCGCTCGAACGCCGGAGGCCCCCCGGATGGTTCCGAAGGGCCCCCGGTCGTCCGGAAGGAGGTCAGTGCGCGGCCGGTACCGCTCGTGCGCGGCCGGCCCTGGCCGGCCGGGGGTTCAGCAGCCGCTCGGCCGACTCGCCGAAGGCGAGCCCGAATCCGCCCCACAGGACGGCCTGGATGGCCAGCGCGGACAGCCGGAACCGCCACAGCAGGGTGGCCGGGAAGTCCCGCGGCACCTCGTTGACGGCCGGCAGGAACGCGTAGGCCAAGCCGACGGCGACGGCGAACGCGGCCACCGCGGCCACGGTCGCCCACCAGGTGCCCAGGGCGGGCGCCAGGCGTCGGCCGAGGAGGGTGGCGGCGACCGCCAGGAGGACGCCGAGCAGCATCATCAGGAAGTACAGGCCGGTCCGCTTGCCGATGGTGCCGGGGTCGCCGACCGACGGCGGGTTGGCCGGGTACTTCAGGAACGGCACGACGTACACGGTGAGCAGCGCGCAGCCGGACAGCAGCAGCGCCGTGGCGCGCGGACCGATCCGGCCGACCCGGCCGAGCGCGAAGCAGAAGGCGAGCGCGGCGATGCCGCCGAAGGCGACCCCGTAGACGAGGACGCCGGTGGCGAGGCCCGCGGTGGACTGGAGGGAGCGGGAGACGACTTCCGTCCCGTGCTCGTGGGAGTGGGCGTCCTCGAAGCCGATCGCCTTGTCGACGCTCGGCTCACCGAGGAAGTAGGCCGCGATCAGGGCGAGCACGCCGGCCGCGAGGCCGGCGAGCATGCCCCGTACGAGGAGGTTCCGTACGGTTGCGGAATTCATGGGCGGGCGGTGTCCCCTCGCGTCAGTGGCAGGGGAAACCGAGCAGATGGCGGGCGTCGTGCACCCACTCGTGGACGTCCGTGCCGTTGAGCACGGAGGTGGCGCCCTGCTCGGCGCCGACGAAGTAGAGCAGGACCAGCATCAGGATGCCGAAGAAGACCGCCCAGGGAGCTATCGCCTTCAGCGGCAGCTTCGCGGGGACGGCGGGAGTGGTGGCGGTCGGCTGGGCGACGGTCTGCGCCATGGCAGAACCTCCTCTGGGAATTCGCGTCCCATCTCGGTGGTGCACAGGACGACGGCCCCGGGTCTGACTCACGGGCACCCTCGCGGGGCCCGCACACAGTGGCGCGACCGTGCCGGACTCTCACCGGCTTCCGTTATGCCGTCGTCGATTTCGGACAGACCGTACCGCGGGATCGGAGCCCCGCCAAGACCGCCTCCGACCGGCGTGATCTTCCTCTCGTGCCGGGTGAACGGCCGTGTGCCCGGTGGGTCGGCGGTGGCGCGATCCGACCGGTCCGGCTCAGGGCTCCGCGCGCCGGCGCGGTGGGGTGAAGGCGTACAGGTCGAGGATGTCGGGCCGGGGAGCCACGCCCGGGCCACCGGCGCGCACCCAGGCGACGATGTCCTCGGTCGCGTCGGGGTCGTTGACCAGCCCGAGCCAGACCGGTCGCGCGCCGGCGGCCCGGCCTGCGGTGGAGGGTTGTACGACGATGACGTTGGCCTGGTCGCACACGTCGAGGCAGTCGGAGACGCGCACGGGCATCTCCGCCCGCAACCGCGCGGTCTGCGCCGCGTGATCGCCCGTCACCTTGGGGCTGCCGCAGCAGCAGTCCCGGCACACGACGACCCGGCACGGCACCGGTCCGCCCGCTGTCTTTTCCGTCGGCCTGTCGGGCATACCGCGCCGCTCCCCTCCCGGGGAGATCCGCCCCGGTGTCGCATGAGGAGGCGACCGCGTGAGTCTCCTGGCTCCCGGGTCGTCGCTCGTCCCGCCTTCCCACCCCGTCGGGGGCGGTGGCCTGCCGGAACTCGCTCACCGGTCACAGTGGCGGGACCGCGCCGGATTCGCACCGGCTTCCTCGGACCGCCGTCGCCTTGTGTCGCCGGTCATCATGTCATCACCGGTGGCGGCCCGTCACCCGGCCGCCGTGCGGCGGGTCTCCCGCGCGCGGTACGCCCGCGGGAGACCCCTCGTCACGGGGCGAGCAGCAGCACGTCCGTGCGGGACTTGGCCGCCTCGAAACGACGGGCGACGTCCTGCCAGTTGACGACCTGCCACATCGCCTCGACGAAGTCCACCTTCTGGTTCCTGTACTGCAGGTAGAAGGCGTGCTCCCAGGCGTCGAAGACCAGGAGCGGGGTGGAGCCCTGGCCGACGTTGCCCTGGTGGTCGTAGACCTGCTCCACGATCAGGCGGCCGCTCAGCGGCTCGTGGGCGAGCACGCCCCAGCCCGAACCCTGCGTGGTGGCCGCGGCCTTGGACAGCTGGGTCCTGAAGGCGGCGAAGGAGCCGAAGGACTCCTTGATCGCCTCGGCCAGCTCGCCCACGCCGTCGGCGGCCAGGGGCTCGCCGCCGCCGTCCTTCGGACCGGTCATGTTCTGCCAGTAGATGCTGTGCAGGATGTGCCCGGAGAGGTGGAAGGCCAGGTTCTTCTCCAGGCCGTTGACCGAGCCCCAGGCGTCCTTGTCCCGTGCCTCGGCGAGCTGTTCCACGGTGTCGTTCGCGCCCTTCACGTAGGCCGCGTGGTGCTTGTCGTGGTGCAGCTCGATGATCTCCGGGCTGATCACCGGCGCGAGCGCCGAGTAGTCGTACGGAAGTTCCGGGAGCGTGTACAGCGCCATGTCCAACGTCCTCCGACGTTATTGCGAATAAGATGCAAGTGCAAGCTACCAGCAGGAACGGCTGAACGCCGATCAGTCCTTGGGCCTAGGACCGGATCCACGCCCAGCGGGCCGTCAGTCACCCGAAATGACTAATGACGGAGCGTGCATCCCTTGTCTCCACTGGGTCGTCGCCCATTCGGAGTTGCAGCCGTCCGAGGGACATGAGTCCGTTGGTGTCGTGTCCGTCCGGCTCTCACACAGGAGGAGACATGGGCGCCAACGACAACGGCCGATCGGCCGACAAGCTGAGCGTGGTTTTCGCGGTCCGCGTGATCGAGGGCGGCGAACAGGGATTCCTGGATCTGTACGAGCAGCTCCGGAAGTCCGTGTCCAGCACCCCCGGACACATCGTCGAGCGGCTCGGCGAACCCGTCGACGACTCCCGCCAGTGGGTGATCACCAGCGAATGGCGGACCGCCGAGGACTTCTTCGCCTGGCAGCAGAGCGCGGAGCACCAGGAGTTGGTGGCCCCGCTGCGCCAGTTCGTCGACCAGCGGCAGTCGATGCGGTTCCGGGTGATCAAGGAGACCAAGGGGGTGTCCTCATGACGCCCCCCGTGCGCGGCTCCGTCGCCGTCCTCGGTCTCGGCACGATGGGCGCCGGCCTGGCCGGTCGCCTCCTCGACCAGGGCATACAGGTCCGGGTCTGGAACCGTACCCCGGAGCGCACCGCCCCGCTCGCCGAGGCGGGCGCCTACGCCGCCGCCAACCCCGCCGACGCCGTCGCCGGCACCAGCGCCACCCTCTGCGTCGTGGCCGACGGACAGGCCCTCGGCGCGGTGCTGCACGGACCGGGCGGCGTGCTGGCCGAGGGTCCGTACCCCGGCGTGCTGATCTGCGCGAGCACGGTCGCCCCCGACGAGGTCGTGCAGATCGCCGGAGAGATCCCGGCGGTCCTCGACGTCGGCATGCTCGGCAACCGCGACCACGCCCGCGACGGAGAACTGCGGCTGTTCGCCGGCGGCGAGCAGCGGGCGTTCGAGACCGCCCGCCCGCTGCTGGAGACGCTGGGCAAGGAAGTGGTCCATCTGGGCGCACTCGGGTCCGGCATGCGGATGAAACTGCTCCTCAACCTGCTGATGGGCATAGAGGTGCAGGCCCTGGCCGAGGCCACCGAACTGGCGGAGGCCTGTGGCCTCGACCGGCAGCTGGTCCTGCGGACCATCGCGGGCAGCGGCTTCGCCTCGCCGGTGATGGCGTTCAAGTCGCGGCGCCTGGCCTCCGGCCGTTTCGAGGAGCCGGACTTCCGGCTGCGGCTGATGGCGAAAGACCTCATGCTCGCTTCCAAGCAGGCAGCAGCAGTCGGCCTGAGCCTGCCGCTGGCGACCGCCGCGGCGGAGACCCACGTCCGCGCCACCGAGCAGGGACTGGGCGACCAGGACTGTGCCGCGGTCACCCGCGCACTCGCACCGAAACCGGAAACCGACACGTGATCATCGACATCCACGGGCACCTGTCCCCACCGGAAGCGGCGAAGCGCTTCCCCATGCCCCCGAGTCTGACCGACGTCGACGGCATGCTCGCCGCCCGCGCCGAGGCCGGCATCGACCTGACCATCATCGGCAGCCCCGTCGGGGCCGGCGCGATGGCCCGGGTCCCGGGCGTCGACAACTACGCGCAACCACGCGACCGGCTGCGTGGTTTCCACGCCTGGATGTCGGGGCTGATCCGGAAGTTCCCGGACCAGTTGCGCGGGTACGTCTACGCCAACCCGTTCGGCGACGACGACCACCTCGAAGGGGTGCGGGAGACGCTGGCGGACCCCGCCTTCGTCGGCCTGATCACCACGTCCAGCGTGCACGGGGAGCTGCTCGGCTCGCCGCGCGCCGACTCCTTCTTCGCGCTGGCCGCGGAGGCGGGGGTGCCGGTGCTGGTGCACGCCCCGGCCGAACCGGTCGGCACGGAACGGGTCGAGGAGACCGGCTTCGTGGAGCAGATCGGCCGCTTCGGCGACGTCACCCTGGGCATGGCCGCGATCGCGTTCGCGGGATGGCTGGACAAGTACCCCGGTCTGCGGCTGATCGGCGACGGAGCCGAGGACGGCACCGGCGTGGATGTAGTGGGTGAGCAGCCGCCCGGCGCAGGCGAGCACGCCCGGGCTCA
>NZ_JBEYXJ010000102.1:0-29987 GCF_040645015.1 Streptomyces sp. NPDC046881
GCCGCCCTGGCCACCGCCGCGGTCTCCACCGCGACCGCGGCCGCCGCCACCGCCCTCACCGCCACCGGCTGGGTCGGCGACCCGGGCCTTCGCCGTGCCGCTGTGCGCCCGGCACCGGTGGACCACGGGCGTCCTGTCCGGGGTGCTGTGCACCGGCTGGTGTGGCTGTGGGCCGACGAGCCCTCCGGCCCGTACGGGTTCCTCGGCGGCGACGCCTGTATCCGGATCCCGCTCGGTCTGCCGGCGGGTCAGTGGCGCGCCGACCGGCCGCCCTTGGCCCGCAGCGCCAGCGCCACGGCTCCCGCGCCGAGCCCGGTGAGGCCCGCGACGACGGCGGTGCCGGACCAGTCCGAGCCGTCGTCCTCCGGTGCCACGGCCGCCGCCACCGGCTTCGCGGACGCCGGCGTGGGGGACGGCGGGCGCAACCCGTCCAGCGAGCCGACCGGATCCACCTGCCCGTCCGCCGCGAAGCCCCAGTCGAGCAGGGAGCGCGCCTCCTCGTACACGGTCAGCCCGCCGCCGTCCTGAGGGTTCAGCACGGTCACCACCAGCGTGCGTCCGCCCCGCCGGGCCGCGGCCACCAGGGTGTTGCCGGCGTTGCTGGTGTAGCCGTTCTTGATACCGATCAGCCCCGGGTACGGCGCCACACCGTCCTCGCCGGTCAGCAGCCGGTTGGTGTTCTCGATGGGGTACGGCGACCCGTCACCGGGGAAGAGCGCCTGGGCGGTGCCGCAGTACCGGGCGAAGTCGGGATCGCGCAGGCCCGCCCGGCCGAACACCGCGAGGTCGTAGGCGGAGGACACCTGGCCGGGGGCGTCGTAGCCGTCCGGGGAGACGACATGGGTGTCCAGTGCGCCGAGCGAGCGGGCCTTGTCCTGCATCCGGCGGGCCGTGGCCTCCCAGCCGCCGCTCATCCCGGCGAGCACGTGCACGGCGTCGTTCCCGGAGCTGAGGAAGACCCCGTGCCACAGGTCCGCCACCTGGTAGGTGTGCCCCTCCTCGACCCCGACCAGGCTGCTGCCCTCGCCGACGTCCGCCAGCTCCTCGTAGCGCACGGTGTGCTGCCGCCCGCCGGGCAGCCCCGGCAGCACGGTGAGCGCGAAGAGGGTCTTCAGGGTGCTCGCGGGCGGCAGCTCGCGGTGCGCGTCGTTCGCCGCCAGCACCTCCCCGCTGCCCGCGTCGGCGACGAGCCAGGAGAGCGCCGAGACCTCCGGCGGCGCGGGCGTGCCCCGGTGCGGCCGGACCTGGACGCCGGAGCGGTAGAGCAGGGACGGCCCGGGCGTCGTGGCCCGGGGGCGCGGCGGAGCGGGCTCCCCGGCCCGGTGCCCGGCGGCGGCAGCGGCCGGCGTGAGTGCCAGCAGGCCCGCCACACAGAGGGAGCAGGCCGACACAGCCGCGCGATGACAGAATCCGGTGACCATACGATCAACGTACGAACATACTCCGCGTGCACCACGCTGCCCGGGCCGTTCGGGTTGCCGGGCAACCCGGATGCCGCACCCGGCGGCTCCGTGGCCGGGCGTCAGCCGGCCGGCAGGGTGGGCCGGATCCGCCGCAGGAACGTGGCATTGTCCGGGGTGGCGCGCAGCCGTTCCAGGAGGGTCTCCAGGGCGGACGGCCCGGCCTCCCTGGACCGCAGGGCGCGGCGCAGGCCGGTTGCGGTCGCCAACTCGGCGGACGTCAGGAGGAGTTCCTCGCGCCGGGTGCCGGTGGCGTCGAGGTCCACGGCGGGGAAGACACGGCGGCCGGCGAGTTCCCGGTCCAGGCGCAGCTCCATGTTGCCCGTGCTCTTCAGCTCCTCGAAGAAGTAGCCGTCGGCGCGTGAGCCGGTGTCGACCAGGACCGTGGCGAGGATGGTGAGCGAGCCGCCCTCCTCGGCCTGCCGCGCGGCGCCGAAGAACCGCTTGGGGCCGAGCAGCGCACCGGCGTCCACACCGCCGCTCAGGGTACGGCCGCCGGCGGCGGAGGCGTTGTTGTGCGCCCGGCACAGCCGGGTCAGCGAGTCCAGCAGGACGACGACGTCCTCGCCGGCCTCCACCAGGCGCTTGGCCCGCTCCACGACGAGGTCGGCGAGGGCGATGTGCTCCTTGGGCGACCGGTCGAAGGTGGAGGCGTACACCTCGCCGCGCACCGAGCGGCGCATCTCGGTGACCTCCTCGGGCCGCTCGTCCAGCAGCAGGACCATCAGCCGGCACTCGGGGTGGTTGCCGGCCACGGCTGCGGCGAGCTGCTGGAGCAGGACGGTCTTCCCGCTCTTCGGCGGGGCCACGACGAGGCCGCGCTGGCCCTTGCCGACCGGTGCGAGCAGGTCGGTGACGCGTCCGGCGAGGCCGGAGGCGGGGTGTTCGAGGCGCAGACGCCGGTGCGGGTGGAGCGGGGTGAGGTCACGGAAGTGTCGTCGGGAACCCACCTCGCCGGGGGCGCGCCCGTTGACGCGCGCCACCTCGGTCAGGGTCCGCTGGGCACCCCGGAGGCCCTCGACCAGGTCGCCCTTGCGCAGTCCGTGGCGGCGGATCAGCGCCGGCGCGACCTGCGGATCGGCGGGGGAGGGGAGGAGGCTCGCGGCCCTCAGGTGCCCCTTTCCGTGCGCGTCGATGTCGAGGACACCGGTGACGAGCGGGGCGACCGGGGCCTGCCGGACCTCGGGAGGGTGTTCGAGGGTGGTGGTCATGGTGGGAGTCCTTTCGCGGACGGATGTCGCGGACGGAGCAGAGAAGGGAAGGAAGGGGTGGGGCCGCGAGGGGGAGGCGTCTGCGACTGCCTCCGGGCGGCGGGAACGGCACCTCGGCCACGGCGGAGAACGCTCGTCCCGAGGAGGTACCGGGAAGCTGACGCGCCGCGGGCCGGACATCCGGGTGACGGCGGACGCATCAGCGTGGAGAAGGGAAACCAGCACCGGCGGCCACGACGGGCGTGCACGAGTGCTGATGGCACGGTACCACTCCACGGCGTCCCGTGTCCGTGACCGCCTCAACACACCGCCGCATCGGGTTGTTCCCGGGATGGGAGGATCGAGCGTCTCGTCAGGGGAACGTCAGGAGGAACCCGTGGAACTGGTGGAACCGGTGGAACCCGGGGAACCGGCGGCATCCGTGGAACCCGCGGGCGCCCCGCCCGCCCGCACGCCGCACCGCCTGAACCCCGCCGGCGGCTGCCCGCACGCCGACAACGCCCGGTTGGTGGCCGGGGGCGCCGTGGCCCCGGTCGAGCTGCCCGGTGGGATCGAGGGCATGGCCGTCCTCGGACACGAGGCGCTCAGGGAGTTCCTGCAACACCCCGAAGTCGCCAAGAACGCACGCCACTTCACCGCCCTGCGGGAGGGGCGGATCACCGCGGGCTGGCCGTTGCTCACCTTCGCCACCGTCCCCGGCATGACCACCGCCGACGGCGCCGACCACCGGCGGCTGCGCGCCCTGGCCGCCCGCGCCTTCACACCCCGGCGGGTGGCAGAACTCCGACCGCGCGTCGAGGAGTTGACCGACGCGCTGCTCGACGATCTGGCGCGCGCCGCCGCCTGCGGTGACGGGGTCGCCGACCTGCGGCGGCACGTTGCCCTTCCGCTGCCGATGGGGGTGATCTGCGAACTCCTCGGCGTGGACGTCCGGTTCCGGGACCGGCTGCATCACCTCGGCAGCCGGGTCGTGGCCACCGACACCCCGCCCGCCGAGGCCGTCGCCGCCAACCGCGAACTCCTCGCCGTCCTCGGCGAGATCGCCGCCGCCAAGGCCATCCGGCCCGGCGACGACCTCACCAGTGCGCTCATCGCGGCCCGGGACGAGGGCGGCGACCGGCTGAGCCAGCAGGAGCTGATCGGCACCCTGCTGCTGATGATCATCGCCGGGCACGAGACCACGCTCAACCTGATCACCAACGCCGTGCGCGCCCTGTGCGCCCACCCCGAGCAACTCGACCTGGTGCGCGCGGGCGGGGCGAGCTGGGCGGACGTGGTGGAGGAGACGCTGCGCTGGGACGCGCCGGTCAGCTACTTCCCGTTCCGCTACCCCGTGCGGGACCTGACCGTCGCCGGCACGCTCATCCCCGCCGGCACCCCCGTGCTCGCCGGCTACTCGGCCGCCGGCCGCGACCCGGCGGCGCACGGCCCGGACGCCGACCGCTTCGACCTGACCCGCACCGCCCGGCCCGGCGCCGTACGTCACCTGTCCCTCGGGCACGGCGCCCACTACTGCCTGGGCGCACCGCTGGCCCGGCTGGAGGCCACGGTCGCCCTGGAACGGCTCTTCACCCGCTTTCCGGCGCTCCGACTCGCCGTACCCGAGGCCGACCTGCAGCCGCACGCCGGATTCGTCGGCAACAGTGTCCGGAGCCTGCCGGTGCGGCTCGCCCCGGAGGGTACGGATCCCGGGCCGCGTGCCGGCCGTACCGGGATGGATCCGTAGCAGATGTCCACAGACCATAACGATCCGGGACGTCGGGGGACTTGACCGCCAACCGTGTATTATCTTCGCGGCATGTCCACGCCACCGCAGCCTCCGCAGCCGGCTAACCAGCCCGCGCAGCAGCCCCCGCAGCCGGCCGTCCCGCCGCAGCCGACGGCCTACCCCTACCCGAACCCGCAGTCGCCCCCGGCGGGCGCCTTCTACGCGCAGCCGACACTGGTCGGCCAGCCCGCGCCGGTACAGCCGCAGCCGGTGAACCCCTACGCGGTACCCCAGTACGGTCCCGTGCCGCCCGCCCCGCCGGCCGGCGGGGGAGGAGCCGGCCGGGCGGTGCTGTGGGCCGCCGTCGGCGCCGTCGTGGCCTCCGCCGCCTGGGCGGCCGGCGTCCTCCTCCTGGGCGGGCACGGCGACAGCGCGGACCTGCGCGGCTACGCGGCGCCCTCCAACATGTGCTCCAGCGCCGACTACGGCTCCTTCAAGGACGAGTACACCCAGGACGACTCCTCGCCGACCCGCACCTCCCTCGACGACAAGGCGCTGGAGGAGAGTTACTGCAGCCTGAGCCTGAAGAAGCCCGGCTCCTCGTACGCGGACGCCTACCTGACCATCCAGCTGGACCTGCACAGGAAGACCGACCCGGGGCCCGAGTTCACCGCCACCTGGAAGAACTACGGCAAGAGCCACACCGGTTACGACGTCGACACGGTCGAGGGCATCGGGGACGAGGCCTACCTGATCAGCCAGGACACCACCAGGGGCTCCTCCAGCGGCTCCCGGTACGCCACGCTCGCCGTCCGCGACGGCTGGGTGACGTACCTGATGACCTACAGCGCCTACCTGTCCTCCTACGACGAGGACAAGGACCCGCCCGCGCTCACCGACGTGACCGACTGGCTGAAGACCGACAGCAAGGCCACGCTGCGGCAGCTCCGGGACTGACCGCCCCGGCACCACGCCGGAGCCGCGGCCGTAACCCCACGTACCCGCCGGTCGCCCGTCTGAGTGGTGCCGGCCCGCGGTGGCCGCCGTGGCCTCGGGTGGTGGGGCACAGTGGGCGGGTGCCTCGCCGACTCCTCCCGCTGTTCGCGGCGGCGCTGATGGGCCTCGCCGGCTGCACCACCGTCAGCTCCGTCCCCCCGCCCGACACCGCCCGCTCCCGGCCCTCCCTCACACCCGGCACGGTGGTACGCCCCTCGGTGCTCCAGGAACCGCTCCGGGCGCCGTCCGGGAAGTCCGCGCTCGTGCGCACCGGACGCGCGCGTCCCGACGGGCACCGCGCGGCGACCGCGCCGAGGCGGCCCGGGCCCGTCCGCGTACCGGCGGCCGCCCCGCGTCCCCGGGCCGCGGTCCCCGCGCCCCCGCCGGTGCGGCACCCCCGCCCGGAGCGCCGGACCCCCGCACGGCGTCCGGCCCCGCGCCCCCGCCCGGCATCCCGGCCGCCCGCCGCCGCCCGCATGCGCGAGCTGTGCCGCCAGGCGGACGGCGTGGCCGATCCCCGGATCGTCCGGCTCTGCCACGACGCCTACGGCTGAGCGGTCCGCGGGACGGGCGAAGGCGACCGGCATAGGCTGACGCCATGTTCGGTCCCCAAGGCCCCACGCTCCGCGAACTCGCCGTGCAGGCGCTGTCGTCCGTCGAGCACGGCTACGACCTGCTCGCGCCGAAGTTCGACCACACCCCCTTCCGGACCCCCGACGGGGTGCTGGACGCGGTGGCGGCGGCGCTGGCGCCCCTCGGCCCGTTCACGGACGGACTCGACCTGTGCTGTGGCACCGGCGCCGGGACGCGCGTGCTGACCGGGCTGTGCCGCCGCAGCGTCACCGGGGTCGACTTCAGCGCCGGCATGCTCGACATCGCCCGGCAGCGGGTGCGGCCCGCGGACGGACCCGGCATCGCCTGGGTGCGCGGCGACGCCCGGGCCCTGCCGTTCACGGCCGCCTTCGATCTCGTCGTCTCCTTCGGGGCGTTCGGTCACTTCCTGCCGCGGGAGCTGCCGGGCCTGTTCGCCCAGGTCGGCTCGGTGCTGCGGCCCGGCGGCCGGTTCGCCTTCCCGGTGTTCGCGCCGCCCCGCCCGGCGCACCCCGGCTTCTGGCTGCTGCTCGGCTTCGACACGGTGATGCGGGTGCGCAACGCGCTGTGGCGGCCGCCGTTCGTCATGTACTACCGGGCCTTCCGGCTCGGCACCGTCCTGCGGGAACTGGAGCGCGCGGGTCTGACGGTCGAGCTGGGCGTCCTGCCCGGGTACGGCCGGCGCGCCGACGGCAGCCCGCGCGCCCGGCTGGTGGTGGCCCGCCGGCCCGGGGAACGGCCCGCGCCGGTCAGCCCGCGGCGGGCAGGGTGAACTCGTAGACCAGCGCGTCCTGTTCGGCGTTCACCACCAGATCGGTGATCTCCAGCGGGCGCGCGTACTGGTCGTGCACGCGCCGGGTCACGCGCACCGAGGAGGCGTCGCCGACCTGGGTGATGGAGTCCCGGTGGTGCAGGGTCAGCCCGGCCTTGCGCATCCAGTCGTAGGCCCGCCGCAGCTGCGCGGGCGTGGCCCCGTCGGCCCGGTCCCGGTAGCGGGCCAGCTCGGCCACCTCGGCCAGCACCACCGCCGAGAACGACGTCACCGCCGTCCGCAGCGACCGGCCGTCCGGTGTCACCGACAGATACCGGTGGACCAGGGTCGGCCGGTGCGGGGCCAGGTCCAGCGCCCGCGCGTGCTCCGGCGGCGGCGCCTCCCAGGTGACCGTGGCCCGGTCGACCGCACAGGGGTCCGCCGACCGGGCGCCCACCGGGAAGGCGAGCGACTCCGGCGACTCGACCGGCCGGCCGGGCAGCGTGGCGTGGCTGCCCCGCCGGTCGGTGGCGACCACGCCGCTGCGGCGCAGCACCTCCAGCGCCTGCCGGACGGTCTCCCGGCTGACCCCGTAGTGCGCGGCCAGGTGCCGCTCGCCCGGCAGTCGTTCACCCGGTGGAATGGTGCCGTCGCGCAGTTCGTCGAGCAGCAGCGCCGCGATCCGCCCGTACAGGGGCCGGTCGTCGCCGGGCGGGGGATCGTGCGGGGTGGTGCGGACCATGCCGCGCCTCCTGTCGTGACAAAACGTAGTCGTGCGGGCTCGTTGCGCGACCACAATTAGCATTGGTCTAAACCACGAGGGAAGGGTGGTCTGCCGTTTCGACCGAAATCCACCCGCCCGCACGGCGGTCACCCGGCGTCGCGAGACCCGCTCACAGGGCCCGGTAGAGGGCGTCGACCAGCGCGGTTTTCCGTGGATCATCGGCGATGTGCGGGCCCATGCGGTTCATGACGTAGCCCAGTGACACCCCTGCCTCCGGGTCGGCCAGCCCGCAGGAGCCGCCGAATCCGTCATGGCCGAAAGCCCGCGGATTCGGACCGTACGACCCGTGGGGCCCGCTCAGCCACAGCCCGAGCCCGGCCTCGGTCTCCCCGTCGAAGCCCGCGCCGATCACCAGGTCGCGGCAGCTGCCCTGGCCCTCGCGCACCCGCTCCGCGGCCTGCGGGGACAGGATCCGCCGGCCGCCGTGCGTGCCGCGCCCGGCGAAGACGCCGTACAGTGCCGCGACCGCCCGGGCGGTGCCGTGCCCGTTGGCCGCCGGGATCTCCGCCGCCCGCCAGCCGGCGCTGTTCGCCTCCGCCGCCCCGACGACCGGGTTGGCCAGGGCGGCCAGCACCAGCGGGCTGAACGCCGCCGTCCGGTCACCGGCCGCCGCGGCCGACGGATGCACCAGCTCGGCCGCCCGGCCCGACTCCCGCGCCGGCAGGCCGACCGTGAAGTCGATCCCGAGCGGTCCGGTCACCTCCCGCTCCAGGAAGGCCCCCGGCCGCAGCCCCGAGATCCGTCGCACGACCTCCCCGACCAGGAAGCCGTACGTCAGCGCGTGGTACCCGGACCGGGTGCCGGGCTCCCACCAGGGCGCCGTGGCCGCGAGCCGCGCGGTGGTCAGCTCCCAGTCGTACAGGTCCTCCAGGGTGTGCGGCTCCCGCAGTCCGGCCAGGCCGGCGCGGTGCGACAGCAGGTGCCGTACGAGCACCTCGTCCTTGCCGGCCGCGGCGAACTCCGGCCAGTACGCGGCCACCGGCGCGTCGAGGTCGAGCAGCCCCCGGTCGGCGAGGATGTGCGCGCACAGGGCCACCGGCCCCTTGGTGGTCGACCACACGTTCACCACCGTGTCCCGCTCCCAGGGCCGGGTGCGGGCCGCGTCGGCCCAGCCGCCCCAGAGGTCCACCACCGTCTCCCCGGCGACCGTGACCGCCACCGCGGCGCCGAGTTCGCCCCGCTCGCGGAAGTTCTCCTCGAACGCCTCCCGCACCGCGGCGAACCGCGGATCGCAGTGACCGTGGATCACTGCGTGCGGCTGCGGTGTCTGTGGTGCCTGCCGTGTCTCCTGCGCGGACATATGGCCTCCGTCGTCGCCGGCGAACCCGGGCCGCGACGCTGCGGCCCGGGCGCTCCGAACGTACCGACTGGTCGGACCGGAGGGAAGTCCGCCCTGGGGGCGGGGTGCGCCTCAGGCGTACGACCGCAGCCAGCGCACCTTCGCCGCCTCCTGGAAGGGGCCGCCGCCCTCGTGGTCGTTGAAGTCGTACACCTCGATCGCCTTGTCCTCCTGCGCCCACGCGTTGAACGCCGCGAACACGGTCGACGGCGGGCAGGTCTCGTCCTCCAGGGCCGCCGAGAACAGCGCCGGCGCCCGCCCCCGGGCCGCGAAGTGCACCCCGTCGAAGTAGGACAGCGTGCGCAGCACGTCCGCCGAGCGCCCGCGGTGCGTCTTGAGGAACAGGCCGATCTCCCGGTACGGATGACGGTCGGTCAGCACCACCGCGCGCGGGAAGTCGCACAGGAACGGCACGTCCGGGGCGACCGCCACCAGGTCGGGGACCAGGCCGCCGACGGCCAGGGTGATGCCGCCGCCCTGGCTGCCGCCGGTCACCGCGGTCCGTGCCGCGTCGGCCAGCGGATGGGAGCGGGCCGCCTCCACCGCGCGCACGGCGTCCGTGAACACCCGGCGGTAGTAGTAGTTCTCGGGTGCGTCGATGCCCCGCGTCATGAACCCGGGGTAGGCGGGCGCCGCGCCCACCGGGTCCGGCGTGCCGCCCCCGCCGCCCCAGGCGCTGCCCTGACCGCGGGTGTCCATCGTGAAGTGTGCCCGGCCCGTCGAGGCCCACAGCAGGTTCTCGTGCGGCAGGCCGCGCCCGCCGCCGTAGCCGATGAACTCCACGACCAGCGGCAGCGGTTCCGTGGCGCCGGCCGGCAGCCGCAGCCAGCCCTTGACGGGGTGGCCGCCGAACCCGGCGAACGTCACGTCGTACACCTCGACCGTGGACAGTCCGGTCTCCACCGGCTCGAAGCGCGCGTCCAGTTCGTGCTCGCGGGCCTGCCGGAGCGTCTTGTCCCAGAAGGTGTCGAAGTCCTCGGGCTCGGCGGACTCGCTGCGGTACGCGCGGAGTTCGTCGAGGGACAGATCGAACAGGGCCATCAACAACCGCCTTCGCGAAGGGAGACTGCGTCGGCTCACCGTACGTGCGTGATCGGATGACTCGCCAGGGTCCGGACGCCGTTGCGGCCCTTCTGTCCGCGGTGTTCCTGTGCTGGTCGCACGGTGAGTAAGCGCTTGCTCCCTGCGGGGTGGAGACGGCATCTCGTGCGCCCAGTGGTCGGATGATCAGCCCGTCACGTGCGCGGCTGGGTCCAGCGCGGCCCCGTCCGGGCCCACTCCCGCTCCCACTCGGCCAGCCGGTGGCGCAGCGCGATCCGTCGTTCCACCGCGTGGCCGAGGAAGACCGCGGTCGCCACACCGCCGGCCGCGCACAGTCCGACGGTCACCGCGTGCTGCCAGACCGCCACGTCGTCCGGTGGCGGGGCGACACTGCGGCCCCGGGAGTCGAACCACACCGAGACCGGCTCGCCCGCGCGCGTCCCCGCCGGCACCCGGGCCCAGGCCGTCCGCACCCCCTGGCCCGGCTCGGTCCAGCGGACCTGGGCGCGGTAGGGCTGCCGGCGGTCGCTCTGCACGTCGGACAGCCGCTCGCGCGCCTCGCCGATCACCACGGCCCGCACCCGGTGGCGTTCGGCCCGCTGCGCCGCGGCGAGCGCGCTCGCCCGGTCGTGCGCGTGCAGGCCGGCGGCCACCCCGACCAGGGGCGCGACCACGAACAGCAGGACGGCGACCACCAGCACCGTCCACGCCTCCACGACGTCCGACCGGCGTCGCAGCGGATTGCGCCGCCAGCGCCAGCCACGCACCCGGGTACGCATGTCCACCTCCTCGCCACCGCCGGAGCCGGAGAGCCGGAGGGCCGGGCCGCCGGTCCACCGCCCCCACCGCTCACGCGCACGAGCGTCCACACCCGTCTCGTACCCCGTTCGGCACACCTCGCGCATGCCGTGAACCGCGAGTTCCAGCCCATATGGCGCACGGCACCCGCCGCGCGCCCCACGATCGCGCGCCATGTCCCGCCGCACGACCCGGGCGCTCGACCGAGCCGCCCGACGACGGCCGAGCTGCCCGACGTGGGCCAAGCTGCCGGGTCTCGGCCGAGCCGCCCCGACGTCGGCCGAGTTGCCCGGTCTCAGCCGAGTCGCCCGACGGCCGAGCTGGCCCGACGTCGGCCGAGCTGTCCGGTCTCAGCCGAGCCGCCCCGACGACGGCCGAGTTGCCCGGTCTCAGCCGAGCCGCCCCGACGTCGGCCGGGCCGCCCGATGCTGGCCAAGCCGCCCGGTCTCAGCCGAACCGCTCGATCCGGATCCGCTCGACCGGCTGGCCGGCGGCGACCAGCAGTCGGGAAGCGTGTTCGGCGAATGCGTTGGTTCCGCACACATAGGCCTCCCACCCAGAGGCGGGCTGCTCGGCCAGGAGCGGCGCCACATGTGCGGCCGTCATACGTCCCACCGGCACCCCGGGCGGAGCGCTGCGGGTGAACACGGGCGTCGTCTCCGCGCCCAGTTCCGCCGCGTAGATCAGGTCCTCGGGGCTGCGCGCCGACACCAGCATCCGCAGCGGGACGGCGAGGCCGCGCGCCCGGTGGTGCCGGACCATCGACATCAGCGGGACGACGCCGGAGCCGGCCCCGAGCAGCAGCGCGGGCCGGTCGCCTGGCCAGGCGAAGAAGCCGCTGAGCGGGCCGCGCACCTCGACCGTGTCACCGGGCCGGGCCACGGTGTGGAACCAGCCGGACACCTCGCCGTCCGGCACCTGGTCCAGGGTCAGCTCGATGTGGCCGGAGTCGTCCGGCGCCGACGCGATCGAGTAGTGGCGCTGCGCCACATAGCCGTCGGGCGCGGTCAGCCGCAGCATCAGGTGCTGGCCCGGCAGATGCCCCGCCCACTCCGGCACCGCCAGCCGGAACGTGGCCGCGCGCGGCGTCTCGCGCCGGATCTCCGTCAGGGTGGCGGTCTGCCACACCGCCGCCGTCTGCCGGCCCACGGCGATCCGCCCCGGCACCGCGAACCCCGTCGGGGAAGTCGTCGTCTCAGTCACCGGAGTACCGCTGCTCCTCCCAGGGGTTGCCGCGCGCGTGGTAGCCGTTGCGCTCCCAGAAGCCCGGCTCGTCGTGGTCGAGGAGTGTGATGCCCGCGATCCACTTGGCGCTCTTCCAGAAGTACAGGTGCGGCACCACCAGCCGCGCCGGGCCGCCGTGCTCCGGCGCCAGCGGCTCGCCGTCGTACTCCCAGACGATCCAGGCCCGCCCGCCGATGAGATCGGCGAGCGGCAGGTTCGTGGTGTAGCCGGTGTGGGAGCGGGCGACGGCATGTGTGGCGGACCCATGGGGCCGCACCACATCGAGGAAGGCGTCCAGCGAGACGCCGCCGAACCGCACGCCGAACTTCGACCAGCCGGTCACACAGTGGATGTCACCCTCGTACGCCGACGCGGGCAGCGCGTGCGCGGCGTCCCAGTCCCAGGTGTGCGCCCGCTCGACCAGGCCGTCGATGCGGAAGGACCAGTCGGCGGGGGCGAGGTCCGGGGTGACCTCGGCGGACAGGACGGGCCAGTCGTCGCGCGCGTCGTACTGCCCGGGCGGCAGACCCGGGTTGTGGACGCGCGGACGGCCCGAGAAGCCTCGCGTGACGTTCATGGTTCAACCGTACGCTGTCGTATCGCGTGCTCCGCCCCTGGTCCGCGCCCCCATCGTTGCGGCCGTATGAACTCTCCCCGCGGCCGGGAATACCGGCCCGGCGCCGCTCCTTGCCGATCGGTGCCGGCTTCGGTGCGCCGACGGCAGCGCGCGGGACGCGCCGGTGCCACCGCGAGAGAAGTGCGAGAGAAGCGAGGGAACGAGGATGCCCCAGGCGTACGTGTCCAGGACCGTGAAAGAGGTGACCGGATGAGCGTCGTGAGCAGCCCGGGCGGCCCCGGCCGGACCGCCGCCGACGTCCCGCACGTCCTGGACAACCCGGCGCTCGCCTCCCTGACCGGCCCGCACGCCCGCTTCGCCGAGCGGCGCGGCCGGGTGCTGCGCTACCCGGTCGACGTCTCGCCCTGGCTGGCGCTGCCCGACGAGCCCGACGCCCGGGACTGGGCGGACCTCGCCGCCCTGGCGGGCGCCGGCGCCGAGGTCCCGCTGCCCGGCTTCCGCGGGGAGGTCCCGGAGGGCTGGGAGATCACCTTCCGGGTCGAGGGCGTGCAGTTCGTGGACGACGGCCTCGCCGCCGCACCGGAGCCGGAGGCGGTCCGCCTGGGACCGGCGGACGTCCCCGAGATGCTCGACCTGGTGGCCCGCACCCAGCCCGGCCCGTTCCTGCCGCGCACCGTGGAGCTCGGCACCTACCTCGGCGTACGCCGTGAGGGCGCGCTGGTCGCCATGGCGGGGGAGCGGCTGCACCCGCCGGGCTGGACCGAGATCAGCGCGGTCTGCACCGATCCCGCCTTCCGCGGCGAGGGCCTGGCCACCCGGCTGATCCTCGCGGTCGCGCACGGCATCCGGGAGCGCGGGGAGACGCCGTTCCTGCACACCAGCGCGGAGAACCGCACCGCGATCCGGCTGTACGAGTCGCTCGGCTTCCGGCTGCGCCGCCGCACGGCGTTCCTCGCGGCCCGGGTGCCGCAGCGGCTGACGGACGGCCGCGCGGCGGTGCCGGTGCCGTGACCCGGCGGCTCTCTCAGGCCGGCTCGGCGCCGCCCGGCTGCGCGTTGTACCGCTCCAGGTAGGCGGCGAACCGCACCAGGTCCTCCTCCGGCCAGCCCGCGAGCCGCTCCCGGAACGCGGCCCGGCGGCTGCGGGTGACCTGGGCGAGGATCTCCTGGCCGGCCTCCGTCAGATGCAGGACCTGGACCCGGTGGTCCTCCGGGTCCAGCCGGCGCTCGATCAGCCCGGTCCGCTCCAGCGCCGCCACCTGGCGGCTCACCGTGGACTTGTCCAGGGCGTAGTGCGCCGCCAGGTCCGTCGCCCGGCAGCCGCCGCGCTCCTCCAGGTGGCCGAGCAGGGTGTACGACACCAGGGACAGCTCGGGGTGCATGCGGCCCGCCGAGGCACGGGCCCGGCGGGCGAACCTGGTCATCTCGCGCTGGATCGTCTCCACGGCCGACTCCGCTGCGCTCACGGGAATACCTCCTCCGGCGTTGTAGTTGTATAGTACAACTTGAACTGAAAGTTGTATAAGCCAACCTTTGGAGGGTCGCGACGATGAGGTCACCGGCACTGCGCCATGTGCTCACGCACCTGATCACCCCGCTGCTGATGTGCATCGGCATGGGGCTCGCGTACATGGGGGCGTTCGTCACCCCGGAGCCGAACCACCTGCCGGTCGCCGTCGTCGGCACCGCCCCGCAGGCCAAGGTCTTCGCGCAGACGGTCAAGGACACCGCGGGCGACAAGCTCGACGTCCGCACGGTGGCCACCCGCGGGGAGGCCGTCCGGCTCCTGACGTCACGTGAGGTGACCGGCGCCTACGTGCCGAGCGCCAAGGCGCCCGAGCTGCTGGTGGCGAGCGCCGCGTCCGACATGGGCGCCACCGCCGTGGAGAAGGTCTTCACGCCGGTCGCCGCCGGGGAAGGCCTCCCGCTGAAGATCACCGACGTCGCAAAGCCCGTCGCCGACGACCCCACCGGCCAGGGCCTGTTCTTCCTGCTGATCGCGGTCAGCATCGGCTCCTACGCCTCGGTCGCCGCGCTCGGCGCCGCGGGTGCCGCGCTCGCGATGCGGGTCCGGGCCCTGCTCGCGCTCGGCGTCTCCGCGGTGGTCGGCGGCATCGGCGTGCTGCTCGCCGGGCCGGTGTTCCACCTCGCCCACCACGACCTCGCGGGCGTCTGGGGCATGGCCTGGCTGTACTCGGCGGGCATCCTCCTCATCGGCGTCGGCCTGCACACCTTCCTGAAGCGGTGGACCACGCTCGCCATGATGGTGCTGTTCGTCATGCTGAACTTCACCAGCTCCGGCGGTCTGTTCCGCCCCGAACTGCAGAACGCGTTCTTCGGCACCCTGCACGCCTTCTGGAACGGGGCCGGCTTCGTCGAGGGCGTCCGCAGCCTGCTCTACTTCGGCGACGACGGCCTGGGCCGCACGGTGTGGACCCTCGCCGCCTGGCTCCTGGCGGGCCTCGCGGTGACCGCGATCGCCGCCGCGTACGAGCACACCCGCCGCCTCCGGGAGACGGCCACGGCACCCGGCACCGGGCAGGAGCCCCAGCGGGACACCGGGACGGAGGCCGCGCGGGCCGCCGAGCAGGAGGCCGAGGAAGAAGCCGAGGAGACGGTGGGCGTCTGACCCGCCGGGGCCGGCCGTGCGGCACCCGCCGACGGCGCGGTACCGAAGGCGCCCGCCGGCCCGGCCCCGCCGAACACCCCACGGCCGTTCTCCTCCTGAGCCACCGCCCGGCGGTGGCCATCAGCGCCCGCCCGCGGTGGGCGCCCGCACCTGCCCGCGGTGGGCGCCCGCACCTGCCCGCGGTGGGCATCCGCCCCCCGCGGTGGCCACCTGCACCGCCGACGATCGCCGTCCGCGCCTGCCCGCGGTGGCCATCCGCACCCGCCCGCAATGGCCACCCGCACCGCCGACGATCGCCATCCGCGCCCGTCCGTGGTGCCATCCGCATCCGCCCGCAGTGGCCACCCGCACCGCCCGCGATCGCCACCCGCACCCGTCCGCGATCGCCACCCGCACCCGTCCGCGATCGCCACCCGCACCCGTCCGCGATCGCCACCCGCGCCCGTCCGCGGTAGCCACCCGCCCCCGCCCCCAGTGGGCACCCGCCCCCGCCCCCGGTAGCCACCCGCGCCCCGCACGACCGCCCCCTCCCCGCCGAACTCCGCACGCCCCGGACGCCGTAGCCCGAGGTGACCCGACTGCCTTCGCGAGCCGTGCGTTAAAGTGGCCGTCCGGCCGCGGTGATCGCGGCTCCGATGGCGAGGAGGTGAGTCCCATTACCGCTGTGTCGGCTGGGGTGCTCCCTCCTCGTGACGGCGCGGTACACCGGCAGCGGTGACCGCGGGAGCGCCCCGAACGTCTGCGCTCCCGAAAGGTTCGGCTTCCATGCCCACTCCCGCCATGCCCACTCCCGCACCGTTCTCCCCGTCCACCGCCGTCTCCGCGTTGCGCGCCGCCGGGTGCGTCTTCGCCGAGGACGAGGCCGGGCTGATCCTCGCCACCGCCCGTACGCCCGAGGAGGCGGCCCGCATGGTGGACCGGCGCGCCGCCGGGCTGCCGCTCGAACAGGTCCTCGGCTGGGCCGAGTTCCACGGGCTGCGCGTCACCGTCGAACCGGGCGTCTTCGTGCCCCGCCGCCGTACCGAGTTCCTCGTGGACCAGGCGCTGGCCGCCGTACCGGACGCGACCGTGGTCGTGGACCTGTGCTGCGGCTCCGGCGCGCTCGGCGCGGCGCTGGCCGCCGCCCTGGACGATGCCGAGGTGCACGCCGCCGACGTGGACCCGGCCGCCGTACGCTGCGCCCGCCGCAATCTCGTCCCCTTCGACGGCCGGGTCCACGAGGGCGACCTGTACGAGGCCCTGCCCGCCGGCCTGCGCGGCCGGGTGGACGTCCTGACCGCCAACGTGCCCTACGTACCCACCGCCGAGGTGGACCTGCTGCCGGCGGAGGCCCGCGACCACGAGCCGCTGGTCGCGCTGGACGGCGGCGCCGACGGCCTGGACGTGCTGCGCCGGGTGGCCGCCGGGGCGCCCGCGTGGCTCGCCCCCGGCGGCTGCCTGCTGACGGAGACCAGCGAACACCAGGCACCCGCCGCCGTACAGGCCTTCGACGACGCCGGTCTGACGCCCCGTCTGGCCGTGGACGAGGACCGGTACGCGCATGTGGTGATCGGCGTACTGCGTCGGTGACGCACGCCCGCCGGGCGCTACCGCAGTTCCTGGGCCCGGGCGATCAGCAGGGCCACGTCGTCGTGGTTGTCCGGGTGGTGCAGGGTGCGCAGGAGGAGGTCGCAGGTCTCCTCCAGGGGGCGGGCCGGGTCGTCGAGGAGCGACAGCAGGAAGGCCAGCCGCTCGTCCAGCGAGTGGCGGCGGGTCTCCACCAGTCCGTCGGTGTAGAACACCAGCTCGTCGCCCGGTGCGAAGTCGACCGTGACGGTGGAGAACTCCACCCCGCCCACCCCCAGCGGCACCCCGGTGGGCAGGTCCAGCAGCTCCGGCGGGTGGCCGGGCCGCACCCGGGCCGGCGGCAGATGGCCGGCGTTGGCGATCCGGCACTGGCGCAGATGCGGGTCGTGGACGGCGTACACGCAGGTCGCGATGGAGTGGTCCAGCGCCGAGGTGGTCTTGTCGAGGTGCTCCAGCAGCCGGGCCGGGTCGAGGTCGAGGGCGGCCAGGGTGGTCGTCGCGGTGCGCAGCCGGCCCATCGTGGCGGCCGCGCTGATGCCGCTGCCCATGACGTCACCCACGACGAGTGCGGTCTTGCCCCCCTCCAGCGGGATGACGTCGAACCAGTCCCCGCCGACCTCGCTGGTGGCACCCGCCGGCTGGTAGCGGGAGGCCACCTCCAGGCCGGTGGTCACCGGCGGATGACTGGGCAGCAGGCTGCGCTGGAGGGTGAGGGCGGTGTTGCGGGCGTTCTGGTACCAGCGGGCGTTGTCGATCTGTACGGCCGCACGGGCGGCCAGCTCCCTCGCCAGCAGGACGTCGTCCTCGTCGAAGGGCGCCGGGTTGCGGGTGCGCTTGAGGTCGAGCGCGCCCAGCACCTCGCCGCGCGCGATCAGCGGCACGGCGAGGTACGAGTGCAGGCCCGCGCGGCCGAGCAGGACGGCCGCCTCGGGGGAGCGGGCGATGCGCGGCAGGTCCTCGTCCTTGACGTGCCGTACCAGCACCGCCTCGCCGGTGCGCACGCACTCGGTGACCAGGCGGTCGGGCGCGTACCGGGCGATCCGGCCGGGCGGGTCGGCGGCGCGCACGGCCTCCGTGCCGTCCGCCGGACGCACCGCCAGGGCCCGGATCACCGCCGCCTCGGAAGGGCCCAGTGTGCTCTGCCGGCCCTCGACCACAGCGTCCAGCAGGTCGACGGCGGCCACGTCGGCCAGTTCCGGTACGGCGACGTCGGCCAGCTCGCAGGCGGTGCGTTCGAGTTCGAGTGTCGTACCGATCCGGGCGGAGGCGTCCGCGATGACCGCGAGCCGGCGCCGGGCGGCCTCCGCCTCGACCGAGGCCCGGTGCTGCTCGGTGATGTCGAACACCGAGACCGCCACGCCCAGCACGTTGCCCATCGCGTCCTCGAGGCGGTACAGCGAGTTCGCCCAGGTGTGGTCCTCGTCCGGGTTGGCGGGTGTACGGCCGACCAGCCTGGCGTCGATCACGGGCACGCCGGTATCGAGCACCCGCCGGGCGCCGGCCTCCACGGACGTGGAGTCCAGCATCGGCAGCACCTCGCGCAGCGTGCGCCCCACGTGCTCGGCCGCCGGCACCCCGTTGATCTTCTCCAGGGCCGGGTTGACCGAGACGAACCGCAGCTCGGTGTCGAGGACGGCGTACCCGATCGGCGACTGCTTCACCATCCGCTCGGACAGCGCCACGTCCTGCTCCAGCCGCCGTACGGTCGACTGGTCGGCGGCGAGTCCGAGCGCGTACACGTCCCCCTGGTCGTCCAGCAACCGCATGTTGCGGAACTCCACCAATCGGGTGCTGCCGTCCTTGCGCCGGATCGGGAAGCCGCCCGCCCAGCTCTCCCCGGTCCGCATCACGTCGGCGAAGAGCTTGCCGACCAGCTGGATGTGGCGTTCGTGCACCATCAGCCGGGCGGCGTACTGGCCGAGGGCCTCCTGCGCGGTGTAGCCGAACAGCTCCTCCGCCTGCGGGCTCCACAGGACGATCCGGCCCTCGGTGTCCAGCACCACCGAGGCCACGCCCAGGACGTCGAGCAGTCCGCTGGGCGGCATCGGCCCGCGCGCCGGCTCGCCGTTCTCCGTCGCCGGAGCTCCGGCTGCACTCATGCCACGCACCGCCTTCGCCCGTCCGCACGGCACGTCGTCCCCCGTGCCGACTCCCCTTGTTCTACCGCGCTCACACCCGACTCTCCGACGCCGTCGCCGTCTACCTCCACCATCCCTCACCACGGCGGCGGGCGTCCGCCGAAGCCGCTGCGCCGGTGCCGCGCGCGGGGCCTCCTGCCGAGACCGTACAGCGCGGTCCCGCGAGCCGTGAGAGTTCACGCCCATGTTGCGTGGTTGGTCTGTACATGACCACCGCGCCACGCCAGACTGTCCGCCGTCCGAGTGCCCCCCCGCCTCCGAGGAGCCGGCCATGCCCGCGTCCGCACGGCAACGCTGTCACGCAGTCCTCGCCGGACTGGTCACCCTCGCCACCGCCGCCGTCGTGTCCCTCGCCGCGCCCACGCCCGCCGGCGCGGCCGACCTCTGGACCGAGACCGGCTCCGACCGCGCCGACCCGCTGACCGAGAGCCAGGGCCTGACCTCGGTGGAGGTCCCCGCGAACAGCCCCAACCACTACACCGGCATCGGCACCATCCCGCTCGGCGTCTCCAGCCGCGGCTGGAACCACGTCGGCGACCCCGACGCCTCGTACAACGGCTACTACATCGAGCCCTACCAGCGGGACTCCGGCAACTCCAAGATGTTCCGCGTGCAGGCGCCCGGCGGCGCCTGGACGGAGTACGTCCACACGCTCGGCGCGGGCGAGGCGCTGAACAACTCATGGGCCGCGATCTCCCCCGACGGCCAGTGGATGCTGTCCGGCGAGTGGGGCACGATGACCCGCCTGCTGGTCTTCCCCACCCCGGGCGTCAACCCGTCCACCTCCCCCTCGGCGAACCTCCCGCAGGCCTCCAGCGTCCGCCTGGACCACGCCGTCCGCGACGTCCAGGGCTGCGACTTCTCCGGCCCCACCACCCTGCTGTGCTCCTCCGACGACCCGGAGGGCAGCCTCTTCGGGCTCACCAAGCCGCTGCTCCAGATCGACCTGTCGGCCGCCCCGAACGGCACCGCCGACGTCTTCGGCCATGTCACCGCACTGCGCCAGCTGCCGCTGCGCAGCTCCTGCTCGGGCGGCTTCGAGGCGGAGGGCATCGACTACGACCGGCGCACCGGCGTCCTGCGCGTGATCGTGATCTCGCCCGGCTTCTGCGTGCTCACGGACAGCAAGACGTACAAGTTCGCACGCGGCTGAGGTGTGCCCGGCGGTCCGTGGTGCTTTCCTGAGGATGGACGCGGTTCGGCGGGGTACCCCGTTCCACCGCAGCGCGGCCACGAAAGGAGCGATCAATGGCAGACACGGAGCGGTCGCATCCGGAAACCGTCACGGTGGAGATCAGCGGATCGAAGGAGGACGCCCGCATCGTCTTCGACGCACTGCGGTCGTGCTTCGCCTCCGACCGGGGCGCGGACGAGGACCCACAGCAGCTCCACGAGACCCGGCCCATGGTGTGGCTCGGGACCTACGACGTCGCGGACGCCCGCGGATCGGGCTGCCCGCCGGTCCACCTGGACGCGCCCGTCCAGGCGGACGTCCAGGGCGGCTACTGGGCCGTCGACCGGTTCCGCACCACCCTGGACGCGATGTTCACCGTGCAGGAGACCTGCGCGGCCTCCGGCGACCAGGAGCGTGACCTGCACCTTCGCCTGGAAAGCCGCTGATTCCCGCTGATTGCCCGAGACAGCGCCCCGGCCGACCCGATGTCGGCCGGGGCGTTCGTCCTGTAGGGGGCGACCGTGTCCCGTGTCACCGCCGGGCGGTTGTGCAACTAGTTGCATAAAGCGTCGGGCTTCCTCTACAACAGAGGCGACGACACCGCGCACGGAGGGCCCGATGAGCCGTTACCCCCACCTGATGAGCCCGCTCGACCTGGGCTTCACCACGCTGCCCAACCGCGTCCTGATGGGCTCGATGCACGTCGGCCTGGAGGAGGCCGAGCGCGGCTTCGAGCGGATGGCGGCGTTCTACGCGGCCCGCGCGCGCGGCGGAGTGGGCCTCATCGTCACCGGCGGCATCGCCCCCAACGAGGAGGGCCGGCCCTACGAGGGCGGGGCCAAGCTCACCACCGAGGCGGAGGCCGAGCAGCACCGGACCGTCACGGAGGCCGTGCACCGCGAGGGCGGCCGCATCGCGATGCAGATCCTCCACTTCGGCCGGTACGCCTACCACCGCGACCTCGTCGCGCCCAGCCCGCTCCAGGCGCCGATCAGCCCCTTCGTGCCCCACGAGCTGAGCGACGCCGACGTCGAGCGCACCATCGAGGACTACGCCCGCGCCGCCCGCCTGGCCCGGCAGGCCGGCTACGACGGCGTCGAGATCATGGGCTCCGAGGGCTACCTGATCAACGAGTTCATCGCCGCGCAGACCAACCGGCGCACGGACCGCTGGGGCGGCTCGTACGAGAACCGGATGCGGTTCCCCGTCGAGATCGTCAAGCGGGTGCGCGAGGCCGTCGGCGAGGACTTCATCGTCATCTACCGGCTGTCCATGCTGGACCTGGTCCCGGGCGGCTCCTCGCTGGAGGAGGTGATCACCCTGGGCAAGGCCGTCGAGGCCGCCGGGGCCACGATCATCAACACCGGCATCGGCTGGCACGAGGCCCGCATCCCCACCATCGCCACCTCGGTGCCGCGCGGCGCCTACACCTGGGTCACCAAGAAGCTCATGGGCGAGGTCTCGGTGCCCCTGGTGACCACCAACCGCATCAACACCCCGGAACTCGCCGAGGAGTTGCTGGCCGGCGGCTGTGCGGACATGGTCTCCATGGCCCGCCCGATGCTCGCCGACCCCGACTTCGTCGCCAAGGCCGCCGCCGGCACCCCCGAGGCCATCAACACCTGCATCGGCTGCAACCAGGCCTGCCTCGACCACACCTTCAGCGGCCTCGTCACCTCCTGCCTGGTCAACCCGCGCGCCTGCCACGAGACCGAGCTGGTGCTCGCGCCGACCCGGCTGAAGAAGCGGGTCGCCGTCGTCGGCGCCGGTCCGGCCGGCCTCGCCTGCGCGGTCTCCGCAGCCGAACGCGGCCACGACGTCACCCTGTTCGACGCGGCGAGCGAGATCGGCGGCCAGCTGAACGTCGCCCGCAAGGTCCCGGGCAAGCAGGAGTTCGACGAGACGCTGCGCTACTTCCGCCACCAGCTCGACGCCCACGGCGTCGACGTACGCCTGGACACCTGGGTCACCCCCGAGACCGTGGCCGGCTACGACGAGGTCGTCGTCGCCACCGGCGTCACCCCGCGCACCCCCGACATCCCCGGCGTCGACCACCCCCGCGTCGTCGGCTACCTGGACGTCCTGCGCGACGGCGCGCCCGTCGGCGACCGCGTCGCCGTCCTCGGCGCCGGCGGCATCGGCTTCGACGTCGCCGAGTTCCTCACCGACGGCGGTGACAAGGCGGGCGAGGACCCGCAGACCTACTTCCGGCAGTGGGGCGTCGACATGGACTACCGGGCGCCCGGCGGCCTCGCCGCCCCGCAGCGGCCGGCGCCGCCCCGCCAGGTGCACCTGCTCCAGCGCAAGACCACCAAGGTCGGCGCCGGCCTCGGCAAGACCACCGGCTGGATCCACCGCACCGAGCTGAAGCACCGGGGTGTGACCATGGTGCCGGGCGTGCGCTACGACCGGATCGACGACGCCGGCCTGCACATCACCGTCGGCGAGGAGAGCACCGTCCTGGAGGTCGACACCGTGGTGCTCTGCACCGGCCAGGAGCCGCGCCGCGACCTGTACGAGGCACTGCTGGCCGCCGGGGTCGGCGCCCACCTGATCGGCGGCGCGGACGTCGCGGCCGAACTGGACGCCAAGCGGGCCATCAAGCAGGGCACCGAGCTGGCGGCGGCGCTGTAGGGGCCGGACGCGCGTCCCTAGGATGAGCCCATGTCACTCCCGCACGCGATCCTCACCGCCCTGCTGGAAAAGCCCTCGTCGGGGCTGGAGCTGACCCGCCGGTTCGACAAGTCGATCGGCTACTTCTGGTCCGCGACGCATCAGCAGATCTATCGCGAGCTGGGGAAACTGGAGGCCGAGGGGTTCATCCGCACGCTGCCGGCCGAACAGCCGGCCCGCGGGCAGAAGAAGAGCTACGAGGTCCTGCCCGCGGGCCGCGCCGAACTGGCCCGCTGGACCGCCGCCGCGCAGGACCCCAGGACGATGCGGGATCCGCTCCTGCTGCGGCTGCGCGCGGCGGCCGTGGTCGGCACCGCGGGCCTGGAGGCCGACCTCCGCCGTCACCTGGAGCTGCACCGGCGCCAGCTGGCCGAGTACGAGGAGATCGAGCAGCGCGACTTCCCGCCGGACCGGGCCGCCCCGGAGGACCGGCTGCGCCACCTGGTCCTGCGGGCGGGCATCGACCTGGAGACCTTCTGGACCCGTTGGCTCACCCGTGCCCTGGCGGAGTTCGCCGAACTGCCGGACGCCGACTGAGGGGTGCTCAGAGCCGGTACGGCCTGGAACGGCGGCGCAGGAACCAGCCGGTGGCGACGAGCCCGGCGCCGACCATGGCTCCGCCGAGGCCCAGCGTCAGCGCGCCGTAGTCACGGGCGGCGCCGCCGAGTCCGCCCATCACGCCCCGGGACGGAGCGGGGCTGGACGTCGCGGAGATCGTCGGCCGCGTGGGCGCGGAGACGATGACCGACTGGCTGCCCGCGGTGCTGCCGCTGGAGCAGACCACCACGACGGTGTACGTCCCCGGGCTCACCGACGACCAGGCCGCGGACTGGCTGACGGAGGTGCCGGACAGCGCCACCTGCCGGCCCTGGGCGAAGTTCGCCTGCCGGCTGGTGAGCAGGGCCGCCGTGCCCCAGCTGCCGTTGATCTGTGTGCACGCGCTGGTGACCACCGAGACGGTGGAGCCGGTGGTGCTGACCGAGATGCCCGAGGCCGCCGCGGACGGCCCGGCGAGCGCGGCCGGGAGCGCGGCGACGGCCGCCAGGGTCAGGCCGGAGCGGAGCAGAAGTCGCGAGTTGTCCATGGGCTGGCCTCCGGCGGCACGGTTGGCGGTACGTCCCATGCGCCGCCGGGGGTCGGGAAACGTCCGTGCTGCCTCAACCGCAGCCAACGCGGCCCCGGCGCCGCCCGCATGCGGGAGGGACCCGGTCGGGTGACGGATTCCTCCGTCCGGCGCACCGGGGGACCCGCCGGGCCGGTGTTCCGGTCAGCCGCCCGTGGTCACCTTCCGCTCCGCCGACCAGCCGCCCCAGGTGCCGTCCGGCAGCCGCGCCCGCAGCCGTACCCGGTGTTCCTCCCCGGCGGCGGTGCCGGCGTAGAAGCTGTGCCGGGCCCGGCCGCGCGGCGGTGTGCCGCCCCAGACCAGCGAGGTGGCCGCGGTGCCGTCCAGCTGGATCAGGTACTCGGTGATCACACCGTCCGTGCGCGGCGGGTCCCAGGACAGGTCGATGTAGTAGGCACCGCCCGAGCGGTGGGTGGCGGCGGTGAAAGCGGTGGGCGCGGTACCGCGGCCGTCGTCGCTGCCCGGCGTGGTGAGGCGGACCGGGGGCCCGGCGGGGGAGAGGTTGTCGGCGGCGTCCCGGGCCCGGACCGTGAAGACGTACCGGCCGCCGGGGCGCAGTCCGGTGACGACGGTGGCGGTCTGGTTCCCGCCCACGCTGTGGATCTTCACCCCGCCCTGGTAGACGTCGTACGACAGCACGCCCCGGTCGTCCCGGGACGCGCCCCAGGCCAACTGGACCGCGCGGCTGCCCACGGCCCGTCCCCCGGTCGTCGGGGGCCGGGTCGGTGCCGAGCGGTCCGCCGCCGTCGTGGCCGGCGTCCGGGCGCGTACCGCCCGGCTGGGCGGGCCCAGCCGGCCCGCGGTGTCCCGGGCCCGCACGGTGAAGGCGTACATGGTCGACGGCCTGAGCCTGGTGACGTCCACCATGTGCTGCCAACCCGGTACTTCGGTCACCTTCGTGGTGTCGCGATAGACCTCGTACGTGCGGACCCCGGAGGCCTGCGGCGCCGCGTTCCACATCACGTGCACGCTCGTGGCGCTGCCCGCCGCCGCGGTGACCCCGGCCGGAGCGCCGGGCACCCGGCCCTCGCCGCCGTCGTCGGCCCGGCTCCAGCCGCACGAGGCCACCAGCAGCAGCGACCCGCACAGCAGGACGAGCGGAACGGGAACGCCTCGCACGGTTCTGCCCCCCGACGGCCTCGGCATCACGTAAAGGTCCGGACCAATATGGCCCGGCGGGTGTGGCCGCAGCAAGGGGGCCGCAGTGGTGACCGTCCCCGGGCGTTACGTATGCTGAGCCTCCTTACGGCTGAACTACCCGAGAGGGCAGGGAAGTTCATGTCAGTGGCGCGGACACGCTGTCGTCGCCGATCCCGCGCCGGCGCGGGTGGCCGGGGGGTCCGGGCAGAACACGGGCCGGACCCCCGGCCCCTGTTGTCCCCGCTTCCGGCCTCACTCGACCCCATCTCGCCGCTCTGTCCCCTTACGGGGTGTCAGGGGCGTGCTCCATCCGGCCCCTTCGCGGCGGACCCCGTGGCCGGGCGCCCGGACCGGCCGCACAGTGGGCTGGTTGTTCCCCACGTCTCCGACGAGAGGGTCCCTCATCGTGCGTTTCCCGTCGCTGACACTGGCCGCGGCCGGTGCAGCACTCCTCGCCCCGGCGGCACTGCCCGCCGCGGCCACCGCCCTCACCGCCACCGCCGTCCCGCCCCGCGGCGAGGGCGCGGTCACCGCCGCCGACCTGCTGGCCCGGGCAGGCACCTGCACCGAGCTGTCCAAGAGCCGCTACCGCACCGACGCCGGCGATCCGGCGACCGTCCCCGTGTGCGGCACCCGCGACGCCGTCTTCTGGAAGGCCGACCTGGACGTCGACTGCGACGGCCGGCCCACCATCCACTGCAACAGCAGCACCGACCCGACGTTCGCCGCCATGACGGCCTTCCAGCAGTCCGACGGCCGCTACCTGAGCGCCGAGACCCTGCCCTACGTCGTCGTCCCGGCGCCCAGCTCCCGGTGGGACTACCGCGCCTACGGCGTGCAGGGCGGCTCGGTGGCCGCCGTCGTCCACGGCGACCGGGTGCAGTACGCGGTCGTCGGCGACACCGGCCCGAGCGACATCATCGGCGAGGCCTCCTACGCCACCGCGGCCGGCCTCGGCATCGACCCCGACCCGCAGGTCGGCGGGGTGCCCTCGGGCGTGACCTACATCGTCTTCCGCGACTCCCGGATCAGCCCCATCGAGAACCACGCGGCGGCGGTCACCGAGGGGGAGCGGCTGGCCAGGCTCTTCGTCAGGAACAACTGACCGGCCCCGCCCGGGAAACCCTCACACCTTCCGGTAGCCGTACGCCTCCACCGCCGCGGCCTCCACCGCGTCCAGGTCGGCACCCGTCGCGGCGGTGACCACGGCGGCCACCGCGCCCTCGAGGAACGGAGCGTCCACCAGGCGTGCGCCGTCCGGCAGTTCGTCGCCCTCGGCGAGCAGCGCCTTCACCGTGAGCACCGCGCTGCCCAGGTCGGTGAGGAGCGCCACCCCGGCCCCCCGGTCCACCGAGGCCGCCGCGGCGGAGATCAGTTCGGCGCTGGTGCCGAGCCCGCCGCCCTCGGTGCCGCCGGCCGGCGCGACGGGCACGGCGCTCGCCCCGCCCGCCAGGCCCTTCGCCAGCTCGGCGACCGCGGCGGCCACCTCCGCGCTGTGCGACACCAGCACGATCCCGACCGGTTTCTCCTCACTCACCGTCCGCCCCCGCCGTGTCGGCCAGCGCGGCGATCAGCAGCGCCGACGAGGTCGCCCCCGGGTCCTGGTGGCCGATGCTGCGCTCGCCCAGGTAGCTCGCCCGGCCCTTGCGGGCCTGCAACGGCGTGGTGGCCAGCGCACCCTCCTCGGCGGCCGCCCGCGCGGCGGCGAACCCGGAGCCGAGCGCGTCCACGGCCGGCACCAGCGCGTCGATCATGGTCTTGTCGCCGGGTGCCGCCCCGCCGAGCTTCATCACCCCGTCCACGCCCTCGCGCAGCGCCGCGGCCAGCTGCTCCACGCCGACCTCGGCGGCATCCCCGAGCGCCTTGCCGGTCCGGCGCAGCAGGGTGCCGTACAGCGGTCCGGAGGCACCCCCGACCGTCGAGATCAACTGCCGTCCGGCCAGGGTCAGGACGGCCCCCGGGGTGTCGGGCGCCTCCTTCTCCAGGGCGGCCGCCACGGCCGTGAACCCGCGCTGCAGATTGCTGCCGTGGTCGGCGTCCCCGATGGCCGAGTCGAGGGCGGTGAGCCGTTCCGCCTCGCGGTCGACGGACGCGGCGGCCGCCGTCATCCAACGGCGGAAGAAATCGGCGTCGAGCACTGGAACTCCTTGCGTCAGAGGGCTGTTGACCGTGCGGCCGGACCGAGGGCCGCCTGCTCCGCCGTATCACATCCCCCAGCGCAGCGCCGGGGTGTTCACCGGCGCGTCCCACAGCCGCAGCAGTTCCTCGTCCACCTGGCACAGCGTCACCGAGGCGCCCGCCATGTCCAGGGACGTGACGTAGTTGCCGACGAGGGTACGGGCCACGGGGACACCGCGTTCCCGGAGCACCCGCTGCACCTCGGCGTTGAAGCCGTACAGCTCCAACAGCGGGGTCGCGCCCATGCCGTTGACCAGGACCAGGACGGGGCTGCGCGGCGGCATGTCCTCCAGGATCGCGTTCACCGCGAAGTCGGCGATCTCCCCGGAGGTCATCATCGGCCGCCGCTCCCGGCCCGGCTCGCCGTGGATGCCGATGCCCAACTCCAGTTCGCCGTCCGGCAGATCGAAGGTCGGGCTGCCCTTCGCCGGGGTCGTACAGGCGCTCAGGGCCACGCCGAAACTGCGGGAGTTCTCGTTGACCTGGCGGCCGACGGCCGCCACGCGCTCCAGCGGCTGCCCCTCGGCCGCGGCGGCACCCGCGATCTTCTCCACGAACAGCGTCGCGCCGGTACCGCGCCGGCCGGCCGTGTACAGGCTGTCGGTGACCGCGACGTCGTCGTTGACGAGCACCTTGGCGACCTGGATGCCCTCGTCCTCGGCCAGCTCGGCCGCCATGTCGAAGTTCAGCACGTCCCCGGTGTAGTTCTTCACGATGAACAGGACGCCCGACCCGCTGTGCACGGCGGCCGCGGCGCGCGCCATCTGGTCCGGCACCGGCGAGGTGAAGACCTCTCCGGGGCAGGCGGCGGAGAGCATGCCCGGTCCGACGAACCCGCCGTGCAGCGGCTCGTGCCCGGAGCCGCCGCCCGAGATCAGCGCGACCTGGCCGGACACGGGGGCGTCGCGGCGGACGATCACCCGGTTCTCCACGTCCACGTTCAGGTCGGGATGCGCGGCCGCCAGGCCGCGCAGCGCGTCCGCCACCACGGTCTCCGGCACGTTGATCAGCATCCTCATGGGTGTCTCCTCGTATCCGGGGCTTCCCGTCTACTTGGAAGTATCGACCTTGCGGCAGGGAAGGACACCTGTAGCCGCACGGCCTCACGAGGTGTAGCGGTACGTCGACGGAGGGTGTGCCGCCGCTCAGGCGGGGCCGTGCTCGAAGTACCGGACGAGCACCTGCCGGACGTCGTCGAGGAACGGGGTGTTCTCCTTGATCTGGGACAGCCGGGCCCGGGCGGCGGACGCGTAGCTCTCCTCCGGGGCGTCGCCGTCGGCATCCTCATGGGACGCCGTGGCGAGCAGGAAGGCCGCGAGGACGTCCACGCCCGTCGCCGTATCGGCGAAATCACCGACGGGGAGCAGGTAGCGGTCGAGGGCCGTGTGGTCGTCGGCCGGCACGTTGGCGACCAGCGAGGGCTGCCATCTCCGCGCGTTGACCAGCGTGTGGTGGGTGTCGAACCGCACGGTGACCAGTTCACCGGCCGGAACGTCCACGCTGTAGTGACCGTCGTCGTTGGTGTATGTGTGATCGATGAGCGTCAGATCAGGTCGATAGACGCTCACCTTGATCATGGGAATGGGCTCTCTTTCCATGATCGTGCGCACGTGCCCGTACATGTGAGCCCCTCTCCGCGTCGTGGATGGAGTGGCTGATTCCCTTTCACATCGTCACGCCGGACGCAGGGGCGCGCCAGCCGGGCGCAGCAGGTGCGCGCTCCTGCGGCTCGGGCGCTCACCTCCTGCGGTGCATCCGAATCCAGCCAAGGTTCGACGGCTCGCATCAACTCCCGTTTCGCACGCGTACCGTTGAGCCGTCAATCTTCTTGTCATGTACCTGTGGCTCGCGGGGTGGGCCACAGTCTCATGGAGGTGTGGGATGCACCGAAGACTGTCCGTCGGCCTGTCCGCCACCGCTCTCGCCGTGATCACCACGGTCGGCGGAGCCACCGCCGCCGACGCGGCACCCGCCGACAAGCCACAGGTCCTGGCGAGTTGGACCCAGACCAGCGCGTCCAGCCACAACCTGTGGGCCGCCGCCCGGGCCGACCAGGCCGCCTGGTCCGCGTACGCCTTCGACTGGTCGACCGACTACTGCTCCTCCTCGCCGGACAACCCCTTCGGCTTCCCCTTCGCCACGTCCTGCGCCCGCCATGACTTCGGCTACCGCAACTACAAGGCGGCGGGCACCTTCAGCGCCAACAAGGCGCGACTGGACAGCGCCCTCCACGAAGACCTCAAGCGCGTCTGCGTCAACTACTCCGGCGCCACGAAGACCGCGTGCGACAGCACGGCATGGACCTACTACCAGGCGGTCAGGGCACTCGGCTGAGCGGCAGGGGGCGGCGGAACCCACGACCGGCGCCCCCGACGCACACCGCTCCCCTCGGCGGGGGTTCCGCTTCGGCCGGGCCGCGCGGGGAACCCGGTGCTGCGGGACGGAGTCCGCCGGTCGGCGGAGGAGGTGCCGTTGCCGTGGACGACTGGGAGATGTGGGACATGCACGACGACGTACGGCTGTCACCGCGTGAGCGGCTCGCGCTGTTGCAGATCGAGGCGAACCTCCGGCAGGACCGGCGGTTCGCACGCCACATGGGCGCTGCCCGGGAGCGGACGTGGCTTCCGGCGTCGGTACTCCTGCTGACGGCCGCTTCGGCGTTCGTCGCCGTCATGGGGATCCGCACCTCGGAGCCCGCGCTGCTGTGGTGCTTCGCGCTGCTGTGGCCGCTGACCCTCCTCCAGGCGTTCCGGTTGCTGTGCCGGGCGGCCCGCCCCCGGCCCCGTGCCGGCACCCGGCCCACCCCATGGCTGTGAACCGCCCCCGGCCGCACTGAACGGCAGACTCCGAACGGCTGCACACCACGGGGGCCGGGCGCGTGCCCGGC